>PFKD01000164.1:0-448 GCA_002784125.1 Flexibacter sp. CG_4_10_14_3_um_filter_32_15 | reverse complement strand
AAATTCAATTTGCAAAGTTAAAAACTAGCTTGATTTGCTTTAAACGAGTACATTTTTTTTTCGTGCGTTTACCCTATTTTTGAAAAAGCTCATGAAGTCTTGATACAGAATTTTGATTGATAATTTTGACTAATTCAAATTATAGTTTGATTTTGGTAGCAAAATTAGTGACAGATTTGATAAAAAAATAAGAGTTTAAAAAATAAATAATTGCAGTTTTAGCTGATTCCATTAATGAACTCATAACTCTTAAAAAGTGTTTAGAAAACTTTGGTAAGTAGTCGTACAAAATTAACAATACATATAACTGATTAGCGAGTGATTTATATGATTTTTAAGATGAAATACAAGATAAATACAAATAATCAATATGAGTGACATTTTTCAAATTCTGTAAATTGATCAATTTTTGACAAAATAATAGTTTGCTTTTTTCCATAAAGTAGGG
>PFKD01000307.1:3558-13339 GCA_002784125.1 Flexibacter sp. CG_4_10_14_3_um_filter_32_15 | reverse complement strand
GTTAAAAACTAGCTTGATTTGCTTTAAACGAGTACAATTTTTTTTTCGTGCGTTTACCCTAATATAGCACAATCTAGTGTTTGGTGCGTTTCGAATAACAGAGAAACGGCTTATATTTCACATCCAAAGCAAGAGGTTTTTGAGAATTTAGCAAAGGCAGTTTGTGAAGCAAAAGGAGAAGATTTTGATAAAATTGAGTTTAAAGCACAAGAACAATACATTCCTACTTTTACATTCAATGGCTATTTACAAACGTTTTTAGAAGAAGACCAAAAAGTAAATATTGAGGTTTATGATGCTGAACACAAACTTTTCAAAACGATTGTAGAAAATTATGAAGCAAAAGCAGGTTTTTTTTATCGTTCTTTTATGTTTGGTCAGCAAATTGGAGAAGAGGCAACTTTTAAAGTAAGATTAATCAATCCAGCAAAAGAAAATGAGGAAAGAGTTTTGGCAGAGCAAGAAATAAATAAAAACAGCATTGCTCATAATGAAGACATGAAACTCATTGAAACAGAGAATAAATTTGTCTTTGTTTTAGATGAACCCACAAAATTAAATTTAGCTTTATATGACGACCAAAACCACCTTTTCAAAACCTATTTTACAGATAAAGAATATAATAAAAGCGCACAAACCGTCATAAATATTCGTCATAATGCGTTCATTCCTAAAAGTGGAACGTATTTTTTGATTGCCAAAGATGAAAACGGAAAAGAAGTAGGAAGAGAACGAGTTTATACAGACGGATACAAAATAGAACGCAAAGAAATGTTAGTTCAGCGTCATAATTTTGAGGTAAATCTTGTCGACCCAGTTTCAGGAGTAAGTCTTGATGTTTATGACCAATATGGAAATAAAGTAGCCAATATTTTAGAAAATAGTGGACTTCATCACGGTTACAGAACTATTCCGACCGTTTTTAAGCATTATCTAGGAAGAGGACAAACTTTTTATTTCAGAATGACAGATAGAAATGGCGTTTTGATAAAAGAGGAGGTAATTACTGGCAAATAGGAACTAGAACATGGGGTTTAGGATATGAGAATTAGGGAAATACAAATACAGGAAATTGTATTTCCCATTTCCCATTTCCCATTTCCCATTTCCCATTTTCCAATTCCGAATTCCGAATTCCCAATTCCCATTTCCCATTTTCCAATTCCCAATTCCCAATTCCCATTTTCCAATTCCCAATTCCCAATTCCCATTTCCCATTTTCCATTTCCCAATTCCCAATTCCCATTTTCCATTTCCCATTTTCCATTTCCCATTTTCCATTTTCCAATTCCCATTTTCCAATTCCCATTTTCCAATTCCCATTTTCCATTTCCCATTTTCCAATTCCCATTTTCCATTTCCTTGTATTTGTATTCCCCTATTTCCCCAAAAGCTCAAAAATCTCATCTAATTTAGGCAAAAGTACGATTTCAATTCTTCGGTTTTCGCTTTTTCCTTCTGGGGTGGCATTACTTGCAATAGGCAAATGTTCGCCGTGTCCTGCTGCGACGATACTTTGAGGAGAAACACCATTTTCTACCAAAAGCCTAACTACCACAGAGGCACGTAAAGCACTCAGTTGCCAGTTGTCTTTGAAAGGAAGTTCTGCACCCGTTACAGGCATATTGTCGGTGTGTCCTTCTACCCAAATATCAAGTCCAGAAGCATTACTTTTGAGTAAAGAAGCTAATTTTTGAAGTGCTTTTTTTCCTTCCGAATTAATATCAATACTTGCCGTTTCGAAAAGAAGTTGGTTAGAAAGTGAAATATACAAACGTCCTGATTTTTCTTTTACTGAAAAAGATTCTTTATTGAGCGAACTAAAAGCTGTTTTGATAGACTTTTGTAATTCATTTGATTGCCTTTGACGTTGATATTGTTTGTTTCGCAAAACAGAAATATTTTTTTCTTTACTCAAAATTTCCGTTTCTTTTTGAGTTAATTGTTGTTCCTTTTCTTGTAGTTCTTTATTCAATACATTATTTTTATCAACAGTTTTTTTAGCTACTTTTTGAAGGCTATCTAATTGATAATCTTTTGTTTGCAAAGAAAAAATCACCTCTTTCAAAGAATCTGAACTCAGCAATAATAACTTTTGAGCTTCATAAAATTGTCTTTTTATGCGTTCGTTTTCTTGTTCTTTTCGCTCTACTTCGGCTACTTTGGCTTTGTATTTTTTGGGGCTTACACAAGAAAAAACTACTAAACTCAAAAGAGAGAATACTAGAATAGGTAAAAAAGATATTTTGACAGACTGTATTTGTAGGCTCACTTTTTTGTTTGTTTTAGGTTTTTTAACTAAATAGACCTTTTAACCAATCTATAAATAACTGACAATTAGCTTCTTCTGTTGTTAAATATCTTTTTGTAATGCTAAGTTTCATTGGGATAGGCGTTACTATGAGCATAAATCCTAATGGTTTTCATTTAAGGGAATTAAGTTATGGTGTCTCTCTGTACCTTGAAAATCAATCTCCAATGCAAAATTATTTTCTGTATTTTTTGAAGCAATTTTTTTCTGTCCAATAGGACTTCCTTCTTTATCAAATACTTTCTTTTCTTCGTAATTTATCAAGTTCAATCTTAATTTGCTTAAATTTTCACCTATCGAAATAATTTCTATTTCCTTTTTATCAGAACTTAAATTTCTTTTATAAAATAAAGAATATAAAGATTTTAGATTCAAGTTTTGGGCAGAATAATTCACTTTTTCTTTCATATAACCATTACCCAAATCATAATCACTAATATGTTTTGAATAATCTTCTCCTCTTTCATCTAATAAAGTAGCTATAAAAAAAGGGTTTCCTTCAAATGCTATTAAACTAAAAGCCTCTAAAAGAGAAGACTTACCTGTATTATTTTTTCCTGTGATAAGGTTTACACGTTTCAGAGAAGGAATTTTTAGGTTTTCTAAATTTTTAAAATTTTTTATAGAAATTGAATTAATCATTTTTTTCTTTTTTTGTAATTACCTCTAAAGATACTATAAATAAAATCCTAAAGATTAGAATCAGCAATAAATTGCAAAGCCAAATCTCGTCCTTTTTTGATACAATCACTTACCGAAACGCCTCCAAACCAGTTGGCACAAATATAAATATCTGATTTTTTGAGTCGTTTGAGTTGTCGTTCTACCTTCAGCATCTGCTCATCGTACTGTGGAACAGATTTATCCCAACGTGTAAATTGCTGAGTAAT
Organism: Flexibacter sp. CG_4_10_14_3_um_filter_32_15; assembly: GCA_002784125.1. GTDB lineage: Bacteria > Bacteroidota > Bacteroidia > Cytophagales > Bernardetiaceae > Bernardetia. Next base: position 10,138 of record PFKD01000307.1, on the reverse strand, counting down.
AGGGTCATTTTTTATTCCATAAATCTGCTTTAATTCTTCTGTGTGGCGTTTCAAAATTTCCTGTTTTGGCAATTCTGCATTTTTTTGCCATTGTCTTCCACCTACAAAACCCGTAAACAAAACTTCATCTTTTGGCGCACGTCCTTCAAAAACACTACTGCTCCAAATTGTTCCTGCCGAAAAAAGTCCTTCTGCTTTTGGATGCAAAGCACCAAAACCATTCAAGTCAAAACTGACATCTTCCTTTTTGAAAACACTATGAATCAAACACATAGTCGGATAATGAATATCTCTAATGGTATGAGCGAGCTTTTCAAAATGAGGTTCTAACAAATCCCCAGTTACTGACGGAGGCGTTGTCATAAAAACTTTATCAAATTCTAGACTTTCAATTTTTTTGTTTCCATGTTTTTCGCTTTCTATTTCTAATACCCAACGTCTGTTTTTTCGTTCTATAAAATCACTATTTTTGATTGAAACAACTTTATGATTAAACTGAACATTCAAGTCTTTGGATAAATGTTTTGCCAAAGATTGCATTCCATTTTTGAAAGAAACAGACTGTTTTCTACTTCCAGACTTATTTTTGATAAATCCTTTTAATATTGAACCATAATTTTGAGAATATTCTGTCAAGATAGGAAACGTATATTTTAATAGAAGTTGATACGCATCGGCTGCATAAATCCCTGTAACAAAAGGACTTACAGCGTAATCTACAACTTCTTTTCCAAAATGGTCTTCCAAAAATTCTCCAACAGTTATTTTTGGGTCTAGTTCTTCCTTTTTATGATATAATTCTTTAAAAAATTTTGCTTTTGTTTTGGTAGAAAAAAAAGAACCAAATAATAATCCTTGTGGTGAAGTGGGTAATTTTTTTGGCTTGCCATCACGAACAATAAAACGGCTTTTACTTACTTTATTGGCATAAATAAGTTCATTTGCAAAACCTGAATTCTTGATAAATTCAAAAATTTCATCATCCATTAATAATGAATTTGCACCTCTTTCAAGTAAGTAGGCTTTATTTTTTCCCATCTGTACAGTCTTCAAATAGCCTCCTACTTCGCTACTAGATTCAAAAATTTGATATGGAATATTTTTTTGATGTAAATGCCAAGCTAGAGAAAGTCCTGAAATACCTGCGCCGACGATTGCTATCATTTTAAGAAAATGGAAAGATTAAAAATAATTAAGGATAGAGGATAAAAATCAACTTACGAAAATAAAGAGTTATTCGCTAAGAAACAAAAAAGGAGTTTAAATACAACCTTGGTTATCAAAAAATATAGTTGTAGCAAACAATTCAAATGGCTGATAATCAGTATCATTAATAAAAATAATAGGCTGCTGAAGTAAACCTAAAAACGTCATCTGTAAGTAAAAATTGTATTTAGAGAATATCAAATTTTACTTATTCTATCTAATACTGTACTTATTTGTTGTAGCAAAATTTTATTTGGTTTCTATTGACTTTTTTGAATTATTACAACGCTTGTGTTTTATTTTGTTTGTGCAATAGAAGAAGTTTTTTATTACATATTTGATAAATTTATACATAAATTGAATGGTTTATTTAGGATAGCTAATTAAGTAGGTATGGGAACAGCTTCTTATTTTAAAAATGCACCTAAATTTGCACCCTTCTTTCTTCAAATTAGAACTGCTTTATATCTAAAATATCAAAACCATGTATATGTTGCCTCCAAAATTGAGTACGATTGAGTACAATGAAGAAAATGATTTTTTTGTTTTTAAGATGAAAGGAACTATGAGTTTTGAAGAATATAAAAATTATTTTCTTACTATTCTAACAGAAACTAAAAAACATAATAATTGTAGGTATTGGATTTATGATTTATCAGAGTTTGAGTATGATTCTTTACGAGCAAGAACTTGGCAAGTTTCTGTGTTTTTACCAAGGTGTTTTAGAGAATTAAATCAAGAATTACTAATAGGAATGATTCCTCCTCCTAGTGCAATACACAGAATGGGAGTAGAAACAGCCATTAAAGCAACTGACAAAATGGATTACCCATACCAATTAAGTTATTTTTCTGACCTAGAAAAGGCTATAGATTGGATTTTGAGCAAAAAGTAAATACATAAGTAATCAATTATTTTTATCATATTTTTTGGGAGCATATAAAAAACCAAATGCTTCTGAATCATCTTTTTTATGAGAACGATGATGAACTCCATGCGCCCTGACAATGCGTTTGAGATATGAATTTTTTATCTTAATTTTTAGAAATGGAATTCTATTATGGGTCAGAATATCATGAAAAATAGCATACATTATTCCGTAAAGAGCAATTCCTGCTCCCAAAGCGAATAAAATATTCCATTCTGGATATTCAACTCCGACCACAATCATTGTCATGGATTGAATAGAAAAAACGATTGCAAAAACATCATTTACTTCCAAAACATGATTATGATTGGTGTGATGAGATTTGTGCAGAAACCACAAAAAACCGTGCATAATATACTTGTGTGTAAACCAAGCCACACCTTCCATACAAATAGCTGTCAAGATAGTAACGAGAATAATTTGCCAAAGAGATAACATGAATAAATTTAGAATTTAGAGGTTAGAATTTAGAATTGAAATGCAAATACGAATTAAAATGCAACTCTATTTTCAGAATCGATAAAGCGATAACTTTTGTTTTAAAAATAAGGTTTTTACTAATTTCAATTTTTACGATATTGCAACTTCATTCAATTAGCTTCGCTGGACTTACAGTTCTAATTTCTAAAATCAGACTTCTAAATTGGTTTTATCGTCTATCTCTCCAGTTATTTCTACGGTTGAGTTTCAAATCTTGTAACAAACTAGATTTTACACGCAAATCCAGAGAATAACCACGACGAAAACCTACTGGTGTCCAGCTTACACGAAGTTCCCAACAATGTAAATCTCTATGAATATTAAAAGTAGCATCTGAAAATGTATTGAGTTCTAGGTCATAACTAGCATTATAGCCTACTTTCCATTTTGGAGTAACACTTACATCGCCATTGAAAGATAAGTTTTGGCTTGCATTTCCTTCTATCAATCCTGTGCGATTATAATTCCAGTTGTAAGCTATACTTACTGTCCAAGGAACATCAAAATCTACATATAAATCTCTATTCTGATTTATAAAATCTACATCAGCCTGTGAAATAGCTTGATTATTAGCTTCTTCCACTTCCTCGCTATCACTATTAAAACCATCTGCTGACAAAGAAGTATTCAATGAAATTCCTAATGTGCTTAACGTTCCTATACTTCCTTCTTGCCAAGCATACGTATTTATTCTTCTTTGTGAATTTACTTTTCCTGTCAGAGAATCTATATCTAAAATTTGATAATTGTAAGGGTCTATGGAAGTTCTGACATTGATACCAATTTTATTTTTGAATAATGAAGTTCTTAAATTGACACCAATATTACTCAAATTGAAAGAGTCGGCTGCTAAGTTATAAGCTGTTGAAAAATCAAAACTATCTAAGAGTTTTCGTTTTTCGTCTTTGCCTTCTTTTGTTTCTACTTTTGCTTCTAATGTATTTCGGAGTGAAAAAGAAACTGTTCCAGATTCCCCAGCAGAAGGCGAACCATAAACACCATTCATACGAGCAATACGCTGCGTTCTTCCATCTTCACTAATTTGTACTTCTTGATAAAAACCAAAACGAGGGTCGCTAAAGTCAGGTTGGTAGCTTAGTGAAATCGTCGGAATCATGGTATGACGCAATGCCTTAAATTTCGGACTTTTGAATAAAAAAGTAGAATAAAAAGTAGTCGTGAAATCTACTGAAGCAGTATAAGAATAAAACTGTGAAAGTCCTTGTTCTGTAGTAGTTCGGACAGTATCTTTTTCTATCCATTCATACGAGTTACGACTTCCATACATAACCTGACTAAAGTTTGCATTTGGGTTCATTTTGAAATAACGCAAAAAAGTAACCGATGTAGAAAGAGGAATGGAATGTTTTAGTCCCCATTGCAAATTATCCAAAATGGTAGATAAATTATCCATATCAAAAGCAACTGTATCAGAGGCACGCTGCTGGTCAGAAGGAATTTTAAAACTTCCTTTTATATTGTTTGTAAGTAAGTTAGAGAGCTTTGCTTGTCCGTCCAGACGATAAGAAAAACCAAGTTGAGCTAATGGAGATTGAGAATTTTTGATGAATTTTCGAAGTGGGAAAATACGGTTCATACTGAGGTTGGCTTGTGGCGAAATGTCAGTAATTTTTGATTGTAAGTTTTGATTATGACGAAGGCTTCCCGAAAATACAAAAGGTGTTCCTGTAAATGTTTTGTTATAATTAATACCTGAATTGACAGAAGCCTGTGTATAATCATTTGGATTGAATGAATTTCGCTCATTAAACTGCGAAGTCATTACGTTTACATTGGCTGAAAAAGACGACGAACCTCTTGATTTTGGGTTGTGTGACCAAGTAAGCCTAAAATCATTGCTATTACTTTCATCAATTCCTCGCTCTTGCGCTCTGATTGTATTCATTCTAAAATCAAAATTTCCTGTATAATAATAGCGTTTTGAATAACGACTACGCACAGAAGCACCATAAACACCTTTTGAGTAGGCTTCTCCCAAAAATGTAAGGTCAATGTGATCGCTAATAGCCCAATAATATCCACCATCTCTAAGAAAAAAACCACGCTCTTGGGTTTCTCCATAACTAGGCACAATAATTCCCGAACTACGAGTTTTTGGAATTGGTAAAAGTCCGAATGGAAAACCAACAGGCGTTGGAATATCCATTATTTCTAGTTGAAAAGGGCCTGTAATAATTTGTTTTTTCTCTATTACTTTTAGTTTTTTCGAACGAATACGAAAGTGAGGGTGTGCCGTATTTGTACAGGTTGTATAAGAGCCTTCAATACCATTAAAATTTCCTTCTGCATCACGTTTTCCTTTTTCTAAAAGTAAAAATCCTTCTCCTTCTTTTTTGACAATATCAGTAACAATCGCTTTTTCACTCACAAAATTATATCTAATTTTTTTGGCTTTATATTCATCCTCTCCTTGCTTAAAAATAGGTGTTTCGGTCAGTCTTCCTAACGAATCTTCAAGTCCTATGGCTGTCAGTTCGTTGCTATTCCAATCTAAAGTAATATTATCTGATTTTAGATTGATATTGGTATAATCAATTTCAGATTTGGTATAAAGCGTTATTTTTTGAGTTTTGAAATCATACTTTATCGAATCGGTAGCCGAATATTTTACAATAGCTGTAAAGTCGCTACTTGCAGCAGGACGATTTACAGTATCACTTTCTTCTAAATTTATAGAATCAAGAGCTGCTTGGTTTTCTAATTGATTGAGCTTATTCAAACTATCCAACGAAATGGTAAGAGGTTTTATGTCTTGACCATAAGCCGATGAACCAAAGAAGAATGCAAAAAGGCAACAAAAAATAAATAAAATTCTAAAACGCATAAAACAAGGAAAAATAGAATAAATAATTCGGAAGAGAGAACAGTAATTTCTTTTGTAATGTGAGCTTGTATAAATTTGAGACTGTAAAAATACATCAAAAAGACGGTGCAAAGGTAGCAAATGCAACGCTTTTACTCTATTTTAACTGCAATTTAATAGTATTTAATGCTTAAAAAATTTCCCTTTTAGGTTTTTTACATGAAAAAAGCCTTTTGTTTGCTTTCTTTATGAGAATAGGCAAATCAAAAGACCTTTTAAAAATTGAAAAATGATATGTAGATTTGGTATTTTTGAGTTTTGAAGATGGCTACGCTAATGATAATTTAGAATTTATTTATTCATATAATTGTTTTCAATATGAATGTCATTTATAAAATCTAAAATAGTCCTTTCCTAGTAACAGAGTTGCGTAACTTTATTAGTAATTCCAAATTACAAGGTTTCGCTACTCTGTAGCTCTGATAAAGTTCATTTTTGAGGTTCTACAAAGGTTACGTTGCGCTGCAACTAAAAATCAAATACTTAAAAATGTCACTCATATTGGTATTTGTATTAGATTTTACTTCTAAACTCTAAATTTATTTACACCACATAAACGTATAATGATTTCCATACTGATTGTTTGGGTTCTTTATATTCCCATCTCATTCCTTTTTTAGCAAAATAATCAGCTATTTTTTGCGCTTCTTCTTCCGTTGATGCTTCCCAACAAATCCACGTCTTAGGTTTTCCAAGTTCTCTTTTTGTTGCGACTGGGTTTGCTGTTACACCAATACACATATTTTTGTATTTCTTTTTCCAAAATAAAAGTACACGTTCTTTGCGATAGTCTGCTTCACGTTCGATAGCTTTTGCGATTCTTTGTAGCTTGCTCATACTTCTAAATAGTTTATGTTGATAAGATTTTGTAGTTAAGATAAGAGGGCAATTTGTATAAAATGTCTTTCTTTCCTCTTATTATATTACAAAGATAGGAGCATAGAACGTAAAGGATTTGAGGTGTAAACTATTTTTATAAAAAAATGAAGGCTCTTAATAGATTTTGTACTGATAGTAATAAAAACTTGATTAACTCATTTATTAGCAAAATATTAGTTCGTTTTTTCCATAACGTAGGGTTT
>PFKD01000307.1:0-3538 GCA_002784125.1 Flexibacter sp. CG_4_10_14_3_um_filter_32_15 | reverse complement strand
ATGTTTTACCTAAATACACAATATGTTTAGGAAAAGGCATGCCTTTTCCCTACTCAATTTCAATATTTTGACTATTTTACTTTAAAAAAATCTATTTTAGACTTGTGGGTAAACGATAGGGTTTGCAAACCCTGCGCTATGAAAAAAACAATACTTTTACAGAATAAAATTTGGTAATCACAAAACTTGTTTATTATCAGTCCAATATCAGATAAGAGCCAGAATGAATATATCTTCCAATATATCTTCCAATATATTATACAGTTACCACTATTGGTATTCGATTTGGAAAGTCTGTAATGATACTATCTACGCCCCAGTTTGTGAGTTTTTGCATTTTTTCGGTGTCATTTACTGTCCACGTAAAAACTTTTAATCCTTTTTGGTGTAATTCTGCTATTTTCTTCTTTGTCAGTAGCCTATAATAAGGAACATAAACAGAAGGTAGAAAATCTAATTTGGCTAAATTCTCTTCAATCGAAAGTTTGTTTTCTACCAAAAAACCAATTTCAAATTTTGTGTTTGTGTTTTGAGTTTGTTTATGAAGCTCATTCAAAATATTTACATCAAAGGATTCTATCAATAATCTATCTTTTATTTTATCATAAAATGAATAATTCGTAATTTCTTGAATAAATAAAGCGACCATTTCAGACGGTAAGGGCTGCATAAAACCGTACCACGCAAAATCAGATTTGATTTCCAAAGTATAAAATGGTTTATTCATTCCTTTTTCTAAAATGTATTTTTCAATTTCCTCAAAAAAAGATTTTAAAAGAGGTTTTACGGCTGGTAGAGGTTGCTGTTTGGGGTAACGAAGGTGTCCACGTTTTCCACAATCATATTTTATTATGGTTTCGTAATCCATTCTATAAATATTGTGATGTAGAATTTCCTTTTTTAGAATAGCTTCTCCAGTAGGTTTTGAGCAAAATTCATGAGAAAAATAAGGCTCATGAGAAAGTAAAAACTGATTTTCTCCTGTCAGAACTATATCAAGTTCTAATCCTTGAACGCCGTGTTCTAATGCTTTTTTGAAAGAAGGAATGGTATTTTCGGGTGCTAAACCTCGTGCGCCTCTATGTCCTTGAAAGTGTCCTTGAAAGTGTCCTTGAAAAGTTGTTTTTGATGATTCCTTTTTCATAAGTTTTAATTATTGATAGAATTAGGACTTTCGCAAATTGTTTATGGAACGAAGTTTTATTCTGTTATTTTCATTCTAGTGGGGACAATGCATGCATTGTCCCTACATAAATACCGTTTTTGAAAAATAAAATTCAGTCATTTTTTAAAATTGCGAAAGTCCTAAGAATGAAAGTTCAAATAAGTGATTTTAAAAGAAATTTGTCTTGTCATTATTCAAAAAAGCTAAAATTTAAAGTAAAAATAATAATTTGATAGTTTTGACTTCTATTCTTTTTACTTTTGTAATCATAATGTAGCCAACACCTTCCAAGGTGGTGGAAAGTATAAAATATTTTTATCTAAAATCTATGACTTCTTTTAAAGCTATTTTCTCAAAATTATTTTTTGTAATATTTATTTTGCTCATTTTTTCTGTCAGTAGTTGTATAGAAAAAAAGTCAGAACAGACTTCTAACCAAACTGAAAATTCTTCAGTAAAACTAGAAATTGTTTGTACAACTGGAATGATTGCCGATTTAGTAAAAAATATTGTAGGCGATTCTGCAAATGTAGAGGCACTTATGGGAGTTGGTGTCGATCCACATTTGTATAAAGCCACTCAAAATGATGTTAGTCGTCTGACAGAAGCAGATATGATTTTTTATAATGGGCTGCATTTGGAGGGAAAAATGGCAGAAATTTTAGAAAATTTTTCTTCTCAAAAATCAGTTACAGCTTTGGGAGATGCGATTGATGAATCTGTTTTGAGAGAAGTAGGGCAAAATACGCACGACCCACATATTTGGATGAGTGTGGCACTTTGGAAACAAACTATTCCTTCGGTAGTAAAAGCCTTATCTGAAAAACAGCCTTCCAATGCAGAATATTTTGAAAAACAAGCTCAAATTTATGCTCAAAAATTAGAAGACTTAAACACAAAAGTAAAAGCTCAAATCTTAGAAATCCCTCAAAATCAGCGTGTTTTGATTACTTCTCACGATGCTTTTTATTATTTTGGAAAAGAATATGAAATGGAAGTACAAGCCTTACAAGGAATTTCGACAGCTTCAGAAGCAGGAATTTCGGATATGAATAATTTGGTTAATTTTATTGTAGAACGAAAAATAAAAGCTATTTTTGTAGAAACTTCGATTTCTCCACAGGCTATTAATGCCGTTTTGGAAGGTGCAAAAAATAAAGGTGCTGATGTAAAAATTGGTGGAACACTTTTTTCTGATGCAATGGGAGCTACTGGAACACCTGAAGAAAGCTATATCGGAATGATAGAATTTAATGCTAACAAAATGGTAGAGGCTTTGAAGTGATATTTATTTTGATTAGAATATCAAATTAAATAATTTGATTGTATTTTTTATATAAAAACGATTTTTATGAGAAAAGAATTATTTTACAATCCTTTGCTTTTGTTAGAGCGTTTGGGAGAAATGGCAGGTAAAAAAATAAGAAGAAATAAGCTCAAAAATACAGTTATGGCTGCTTATCATGACGGGCATATAGAATCATTGGAAATTTTAGAACTTATTAAAAATAAATATCCAAGTGGAATAAAAACTATTTTTGATATTGGTGGAAATATAGGAAGTTGGACACTTTTGGCAAAAACTATTTTTCCACAAGCAGAAATTCATTCTTTCGAACCCTTAGAGGGTTTTGCTAATCGCTTGAAAGAAAATACCAAAAATTTTTCAGCTATTTCTGTTCACCAAGTGGCTTTAGGAAATGAGGAGGCAATAAATGAGATGCATGTAGCTGGAGATTCTTCTAGTTTGTTGCCTTTAGGGAAGCTTATGCAAGAACAATATGAAATTCAATCAAAAGAAACAACACAGATTCAAACCGTTATTTTAGATAGTTATATACAAGAAAAAAATATTTCTCAACCCGATTTGATAAAATTGGATATTCAAGGCTATGAATTAGAAGCACTAAAAGGAGCTACAAAGGCAATGAGTAATGCAAAATATATTTTTATAGAAACTAGTTTTGAAGAATTTTATACAGGACAGCCACTTTTTCATGATGTAGTCGCTTTTATGGCTACTCATAATTTTTATGCAACGGCTTTAAAAAAAGAAACCCATGTAGGCAAACGTTTGTATCAGACGGATATTTTGTTCGAAAAAAGATAGATTTGAATTTAGAAAAATATTTTCTTTTAAAAAATCAAACTTTTTTAAAGAAAAATTTGTCTATATCAAAAATACCTATTACCTTTGTATCACCAAAGAAAACAAGCCTTCTTAGCTCAGCTGGTAGAGCAATTGATTTGTAATCAATAGGTCAACGGTTCGATCCCGTTAGAATGCTCACAGTTCATAATAAATACTTTTTAAAGTTTAAATACTAAAAAAACTCTCAAATACTATTTGAGAGTTTTTTTTTGTCTAAATTT
>PFKD01000263.1:8393-18203 GCA_002784125.1 Flexibacter sp. CG_4_10_14_3_um_filter_32_15 | reverse complement strand
TGAGCAGAAGATTGTTTTATTTTGTTGAATAATTTTAGATAATATACATAAGCCAAATAAACTCCCATTCTAGAAGGCTTAGGAAGTCGTAGAATTGCCTCATAGGCTGCATCAAAATCCTTTTGAATATCGTTTTCTATTTGAAGTTTGGCATTAGCATCGAATTGTGAGTAATCTACATCAGGAAAATAAACTCTTCCACGCTCATCAAAATCACTTTTCATATCTCTCAAAAAATTTACCTTCTGAAAAGCTGCTCCTAAACTTCTTGCACCTGCTTTCAAACTATCATACAATTCACTATCATTTTCACAAAAAACACGCAAACACATCAAGCCCACCACTTCGGCAGAGCCATAAATATACTCATTGTATTTATTGTCTGTGTATTCTTTTTTATCCAAATCCATTTTCATACTATTCAAAAAGGCTTCTATAAGTTCACTTCCGATAGAATAACGCTCAACAGCAAGCTGAAAAGAATGAATTACAGGATTGGTACTTATTTTTTCTTCAATCGCTCTATACGTATCTTCTCTAAAACGAGAGAGTAGAGTAGTTCTATCTTTATCATGAAAAGTATCTACAATTTCATCAGCATAACGCACATATCCATAAATAGCATAAATAGGAAAATGTAACTTTTTGTGTAGTGTCTGAATACCTATAGTAAAAGAAGTACTATAATGTTGGGTAATTAGTTTACTACATTTTAAAGCAGTTGTATTATAAAGTGCCATAGAATCTGAAATAGTATCAGTTCCTTTTGAAGGAGAAGTTGTGGGTGATAGAGTATTCATAAGAACTTTATAAAATTTTTCTAATGACGTTTTTAGTAGTTAGAACGAAATAAGGAAGGTAATAAGTATGTTCTTTTTCCAAAATAGAAAAACGTACACTTTTGTTTGAAAAAAATGTACGTTTTTTAAAGTTTTTTATATAAATTTAAGACTAGCAAATATTTGTTAATCTTTTAGTTAGCTCTTGTTTAGTTTTTTGAGGCATAAACCTTCAAATTACCTTTCAGTTCTTTACGAGCAATATGAATTCTATTCTTTACAGTTCCGATAGGAATCTCTAAACGTTCTGCAATTTCGTAATATTTGAAACCTCTAAAGTGCATCATAAATGGAACTTTATACGCATCATCTAACTTGTCAATCGCTCTAGTTACATCTTGCATCATAAAATCTCCATACGCACCATTTGCAGCTACGTGGTCAGAGGAATTAAGGAAGTGTAAATTTTCAGTAGTGTCAATAAATGTATTACGACGCACCAAACGCTGATAATTCGTAATAAATGTATTTTTCATTATGGTATATAACCACGCCTTCAAGTTTGTTCCTTCCGTAAATTTTTCACGGTTGGTAAAGGCTTTTAATATTGTTTCTTGGAGCAAATCATTTGCTTCGTCCGAATCTTTGGTTAGCTTCAATGCGAAAGGACGCAAAGAGTAAGCTATTTTTTGTAGTGCAAATCCAAATTCGAAGGCTGTCATAGTTAAAAAAATTTTGAAGTTTGGAGGTAATTGATTTAGTTGTTTTGTTTAATGCAAAGGTAGCATTAATTAAACAGTTTTCCAAATTTTTGTGCAATTACTTAGTTAAAAATCTTAAACAAATAATTGTTTCTACAAGTAGTAACTGAATAAGCTACTATTTTAATCTAAAATAGTGTTTTTTGGTAAAAATCCAAATTTTATTAGATTACCAAGTAATGAACTTTTGATAAATATCACTTATCAAAACAAAAAAATTGAATGAATTAAAATTAAAAACGGAATTGAGAACATTTAAGATTGTAGAAGAAAAAAATCAAGGTTAAAAAATTAAGTTTGAGATAAATAAATGTTAAACATACATTTATCAAAACTTATAATGTGAAAGCAAAACAAACCATAAAAAATGGGTTTTATTGTATCATATCGTTTATACCAACGCAATTTTTTTGAAAAGGTTATGCAGATTTTATAAAAAGTTTGAAAAAGTTCCCAAATTGTTTAGATTTTTTGTTTTTTTATCAGAAATTATGATTCTGAAGAGTTAGAGGAGATTTTATTCATTTTCTTCAGAAGAATTTGAATTATCATCACTTTTATTTTCTATTTGAATTAATTCTACAACGATTCCTCCAAATTTATCCTCTTTGGCTTCACATGTTCGTTTACTAACACAACAAATATGATTATGATACTCTTCTTTTCCATCTGCATCAGCATAAAAAGCAATATAGCCACCTAAAATAGTACGATTACAAAACTTACACACAGCTTGCAAATCTCATGGGGATAACGAGGGTTGTGGAACATAGCTCTTTGACAGATTGGACAAGATAAGAGTTAAACATTATTTAAGCATCTGCTAAAAATATCAGTAAACTCTAAAATTTATCTTTACTAGATTGTTTTTAGGTTATATTTTCTCAAAAAATGACGAACTTTGTAGTATTACTCTTCAACCAATATTATACTTGTACCAACAATGACTTTATAGACTCATTTTTGCGTCTGTTTAACTTTTGTATAACTTTTTGATTTTACTTCTCAATCTTATTCAATTTGTCGCTTTTTCAATCCTTTTCTGACTCTACAAACGCTACTTCTATAGAAAGAAAAACACTTTTTGCAGAGGTTATTATTCCTGTTCCATTAAAAACGACTTTTACCTATCGCATTCCTTTTGAGCTAAATGATTTTATTCAAAGTGGAGTTCGTGTAGTTGTTCCTTTCGGAAAAAAACGAGTTCTGACAGGTGTTGTAAAATCAGTTACTCAAGAAGCACCCAAGGGATATTCAGCAAAATATATTTTAGAGCTTTTAGACGAAACACCACTTATTACGCAAACACAAATTTGGTTTTGGACTTGGCTTGCCTCTTATTATATGTGTTCGGTGGGCGAAGTTATGAACGCTGCTTTACCTTCTGGTTTGAAACTGAGTAGTACAAGTAGGTTGCAATTACACCCAGATTGGAAGACTGGAATAAATGAGGAGGAAATAAAACAAAAAAGAGACCAATATGATTTGTCAGGTGATGAAATTCGGTTGATTAATGTATTAGAATTAGAAAGTTCATTGACTTACGAACAAGCAGGCGAAAAGTTAGCTTTGCAAGATGTCTATCAAATCATTAAAAAACTGACTCAAAAACGAATTATTATTATTTTTGAGGAATTAAAAGAAAAATATAGTCCATTAAAAGAAAAGCAAATCCGAATTGCAAAACAGTATGCAAGTCAAGAAGGAGTTGCAGAAGCCTTCACAAAGACAACAAGAAGCGTAAAACAGGAAGAACTTTTACTAACTTATTTGAGCAAAAACCCAATAAAAGACTACCCAAAAAGTATTTCTAAAAAAGAATTATTGGGAGAAAATTTATCGCCTAGTTCTCTAAAAACATTAATAAAAAATGGCATTTTTGAGGAGTTTGAAAAGACATTATCTCGCTTTGAGTTTGAAGAGTGGACAGAAACCAAATCAGCTATTAGCCTTACTTCTACCCAAGAAAAAGCTGTACATCAAATTTTTGAGCATTTTCAAGACAAATCTACCGTTCTTTTGCATGGCGTAACAGGAAGTGGAAAAACGGAAATGTATGTCAGTTTGATAGAACAAGTTTTGCAAAGTGGAAGTCAAGTTTTGATGCTTTTGCCTGAAATTGCGCTTACCAGTCAGATTGTGGTTCGTTTGAAACGAATTTTTGGAAATGCTGTCGGTGTGTATCACTCTCGTTTTTCGGATAATGAGCGTGTAGAGGTTTGGAAAGGCGTTTTGAACGGCGATATTAATTTTGTGATTGGTGTTCGTTCGTCTGTTTTTTTGCCTTTTGAGCATTTGGGTTTGATAATCGTCGATGAAGAACATGACCCTTCCTATAAGCAGTATGACCCTGCACCACGTTATCATGCTCGTGATGCTGCGCTTGTTTTGGCTCACAAACATCAAGCAAAAGTTGTTTTGGGTTCGGCTACTCCGTCTGTGGAAAGTTATTTTTTGGCAAAACAAAAACAGTATGGTTTAGTGGAAGTTTTGCAGCGTTTTGGAGAGGCTGTTTTGCCTGAAATTCAGTTGGTAGATTTGAGAGAATCCAAAAAAAGAAAAGAACTCAAAGAAGAGTTTACGCTAGAGCTTTTTGAGCAAATGAAAAAGGCTTTAGAGAATAAAGAACAGATTTTGCTTTTTCAAAATCGTCGTGGTTATGCGCCTTATTTGAGTTGTGAAGAATGTGAAACGATTCCAGAGTGTCAAAACTGTTCGGTAAGTCTTACCTATCATCAAAAAGCAAAAGAGTTGCGCTGTCATTATTGTGGATTTACTACAAATATTCCTCAAAACTGTTCAGCTTGTGGTTCGACAAAAATATATCCCAAAGGTTTTGGAACGCAGAAAATAGAAGAAGATTTGCAAGTTATGCTACCTGAAAGCAGGATTGCAAGAATGGATAAAGACACCACCAGAACACGAATGGGCTACGAAAATATTATTGATTCTTTTGAAAGGCACGAAGTAGATATTTTGGTAGGAACGCAGATGATAACCAAAGGATTAGATTTTGAAAAAGTAAATCTAGTAGGAGTTTTTGATGCTGATAGAATTCTGTTTTTTCCAGATTTTCGTTCTTCTGAGCGTTTTATGCAGCTTATTATGCAGGTCAGTGGACGTGCAGGGCGTAGGAGTGGAAAAGGAAAAGTAGTCATTCAGACCAATGCACCATCGCATCCTCTTTTTGCTATTATTGCTTTACACGATTATCAAACTTTTTATAATCAAGAAATTGTGGAACGTCAGCAATATAATTATCCTCCTTTTGCAAGACTAATAAAACTAATGGTAAGACACGAAGAGCGAGAAATGGCACAAAAAGCAGCTTTTATTTTATCAAAAAAACTTCAATCCAAACTTAGTCTTCAGCGTGTTTTAGGGCCCGAAGCTCCAATTATCGAACGCATCAGAAATAAATTTCAACAAGCTATTTTGATAAAATTAGAACGAAATAAATTTGATTTAGGAAAAACAAAAGACTTTATTCAATCTCAAATCGATGAGCTTTACAAAGATAAATCATTTAAGAAAATACAAGTTGTTGTAGATGTGGATTTTGTTTGATTTTATTATTTCTCTTTTGTCTCTTTTTTTCGTCTATCTAATTCTTCTTGAACTTCTTTAGGTAATCCTACTTTTTTTATGGTTTCGTTTGCTTTTCTTAGTTTTTCTGGAAATAGAATTTTTTCATCATCTGCTTCTAACTCTGTATCTATTGTGAATTTGTAGTTCTTTAGAGAATTAAATGATTTTTGTATTGAATTTTCTGATGTATTATTTTTTTCTTTCATGATTTTCTTTGTATTAAAAATGCTTGAGTTATTGAATTTGATTTGAAAGGATGCCATTCGTTATCTTCTGATAAGACATAAACAATAAAATCTTTTTCGATTTATTGAAAATATTTATTTATTGCCATTCTATATAATCTAATACCAGATTCAGAACTTCCTGTTACATAGATATATACATTTGGATTTATTTCTGTGAAAAAATACAGAGTTGCTGCAACAGTAGCTAGTATTTTTTCTATATCTCCATTATTAGTAACTATTGTATCATCTATCTCGCCAGTTTTTGGATTTCTATCCCCAAAACCTAAATTATATATCTCTTCATTTTCCATCTTTTCATATCGCACAACTTTTTCGATTTTACCCAACCTTCCTACACTCGTAAATCTAAATTTGGTAGAAGTCTTGTTTATTTTGAATGAATATTTATCTAAATTCATAATTTATGTTTAAGAAAATGCAAGTTGTGGTTGATGTGGGTTTTGTTTGCCTACTCATAAGAATAAGTTTTGAGATAAATCGTATATTTCTTTCCATCCAAATTTAGAAAAGACTCTGAATCACACTCAATCCAGTTTCTTACCTCTTTAGAAATTGGATCTTCAATAAAACCATAATTTACCATTCGTTTAGAAGTAATAGGAAGGAAACAATGGTTATTAGTATCACGAATAGTTGTACAATATAAGTTTGAGTTACTTGTTATACGATGTCTATCTTTATCATGATCTATAAGTATAGAACCTTGATAGCTAAGTATAAAGCGATAAGACTCCAACTTAATAATCGTATCAGCAGCTTCTAATAGCATTTTTGTTTCTTTTTGTATAATATCACGCACACAACTATCCCTAAAATTAGAATAGTTTTTTATTTTTAAAGAAACAATTTCTAGAGTTCTTAATAATTCATCATTTTGATGTATTCGTGTTTGAGCTTGTTTTGGAAGTGCTTTTACTTTATTATCATATTTCAAACCACAAGAAGTTATTGCAAATAATACAAGTATTGAAAAGAAGTAGTTTATTTTCATTGATTTTGTAGAGTAATAGCCAGTTTTATAATTATGATAAATCTTTTTTCTCCTCCTCAAACCATTCCAAAGCCTTCTCAGCAGAATCAAACAAGCGCATGTGATAACCTATTTCTTTGAGCTGACTATTTTCTACTAAATCTTCAGCAGAGAGTTGGGAAAAAAGATTTTTGCTTTGAATGATAGCTTCATAAGTCATTCCTAGCTCTACCATTTTAGGATTGAATTCTGTTAAGAACCATTCAGTCATTTCTCCAAAAGCTCCTTCTACTTCTACTATATCAGAAATAAGATGTGTAAATTTATTTTTTTCTACTAAGTCAATGATTTGATAATGTAACGCTTTTATTTCTTTAGGCAAACAAAAGCCTTTCATTTCTTGTAAAAGAATATGAGGATGGTCTTTTAATTGATAGATATGGGCAAAGTCTTGACCTATTTCATTTTGTACTTTTGCTAGAAAAATTTTGTCCATAGTTGTAGATCAGATGAGTTATACTATTCACTCAATAAGATACAATTATTTTTTGAACATAAAAAATAAAAAACCCATTCTCAATAAATTGAAAATGAGTTTTCTTTTTTACACGGCTCTTGTGATATTACTCTGCTTCTCCTTTAGAGGCTGCATAATAGATTTTGAGAGCTTCTGTTTCACGAAGTTCTTCACGTACATCTATTACAATTCCCATATCCAAACCAACATCGCCTTTTATAGCTACACGAAAACGATTTTTATCCACTTCGGGTACGTTTGCCATAGATTCTACTGCAAATTGTTGAATTTGGTCTAAAGTAATGAATACATCATTTACTTGAATACGAGGAGCTGTACCAAACTGGTCTGGCTCTTTTGGTTTACCAATATAAATATTAGCTACCAAATTGGCTTTTTCCATTTTTTGTACTTGGTTTGCTTGTGGCAAAAGTACGTTTACTTTAAGTGTATTTTCTCTCATTACAGTCGAAACCATAAAGAAGAAAAGTAACATAAAGATAATATCTGGCAAAGCAGAAGTAGGTATCTCTGGATTCGGTTTCGGTTTCTTTTTAAAAGGCATGCTATTTCTAGTTTAGAAATTTTATATCTATGTATTCTTTGGTTATTATAGTAACATAAATTACTTACTACTTAGCTAAATTTTGAGTAAAACTAATTACTTTGCTCCTCCACTACCTGTTGGCTCTGCATCAGATACATTGAGAGGGTATTTGTCTTTAGCTAATTTATAACGGTCTTTGTTTACTTGTGTATCCTGTCTTGATATTTCTAAGAAATCCTCAACAGTAATTTTCTCTCCTAATTCTTTAGTTAGATATTCTGCTCTAAGTTCGTTGTATCCTTGTAAAATTTCATCTAAAACAGTAAGATAAGTTGTATAATCTGTACCTCTATCTGTTTTGATTGAAATAATAGCGTCTTTCGGACTCACAGAAAGCTCAGGATCAACACCATAATTATTTACGTGTGCTTTTACATCCTTTTTAATCTGACTAATTTTGCCTTCATCTCCTTCGATAAGCAACTCATTGCTAGAGTTAATGATAACTTTATATACATTTCGCTTATTGAGTTCAACAGGAGGAACTTCTCCTTCTGGCTTAGGGGCTAAATCTCTATAAACTCCTTTTTCGGAAGCAATACGTGTGGTTACTAAGAAAAAGATAAGTAATAGAAAGGCTATATCTGCCATCGAACTGGCATTTACGCCTACATCGTCACGTTTTTTCTTTCCCATAATAGAAATTTCTTATTTAAATGAACGGCTTACTTCTCCAAAAATAGCTCCTACAAAAGCGACTGCTATCATAACATAAGTCATAATAAGTACGCCTCCAATATATTTTGAACCTGACTCTCCCATTTCTACATCAGTTGTTTTAACTGGTGTATTGTCTGCAAAGGCATAACAAATGAAAAAGACAACGACTAAAACGCCTAATGAAATGGCAATTTTGACAAGTGCTTTTGGGTCTTGAGTAACCGTATAAATTAAAGGAAGTACAATAGCTACAATCATGGCAAAGCCTACAAGTACATAAGAGAGAGGAATAAACCAATCTGCTACTGCATTACCTGTAATTTGGTCTTCTATTTTTGTAGGAAGTTTTACTTGCTCTTTGAGTTCGTCCATGCGCTCTTTGGTTACATTGTCATAACCTTTTTCTGTTACGGCTTGTTCTAGTGCTAAATCTTTTTGTTTAGGATAGCCCGAGCAGCCATATATTCCAAAAACAACGAATAAAACGAGTACAATGCCATAGATTATGAAAGAAAGATATTTTTGCATAATTCTTTTATCTAATATGAATATTCTAGTGTGAAATGGTAATAAAAATAATTTCTAAGTGATTTGATAGTCAATAACTATTAGTATGTAGTATGGAACTTAAAATATAAAGTAGAATAGGTGCATTACTTTTTGTGGGTAATACACCCCTATTTTATTTTAGTTCTTGCTTGACTAATTACTTAGAAAGGTCATGTTTGATCAGCAAATCTACAAGAGAAATAGAAGCATCTTCCATATCTGTAACGATTGAGTCAATTTTAGACACACAATAATTATAAAAGATTTGAAGAATTACTGCAACGATAAGACCACCTACTGTTGTAAGAAGTGCTACCTTGATACCACCTGCTACGAGAGAAGGCTGAATATCACCTGCTGCTTGGATAGCATCAAATGCACCAATCATACCGATTACTGTACCCATAAACCCAAGCATTGGAGCAAGAGCAATAAAAAGTGAAATCCAAATAAGTCCTTTTTCTAACTTACTCATTTCTACTGAACCAGAAGACATAACCGTTTTTTCTACGATTTCGATGCCACGATTAGCACTCATTAAGCCTTGTGCGAAAATATCAGCAATAGGACCACGAGTAGCAGCACAAACTTCTTGCGCTCTAGAAACGCCACCTTCACGGAGAGCATCTTCTACTTTGGCTAATAATTTGTCTTTGTTTGTACTAGCAAGGTTAAGGACGATAATACGTTCAATAGCAACTGCAAGACCAATAATCAAACAGATAAGTACTAATGACATAAACTGCCATCCACCTTCAATAAATTTTTCTTTAATGGCTTCGTGAGTTGTTTGTTCTTGAACAGGGGTAGCAGCAGCAGCTTCGGCATCAGCTTTAGCTTTTGCAGCAGCAGCTTCTTCATCGGCTTGTTGTTGAGCAGCAGCTTCAGCATTAGCAATAGAATCTGCCATCGCAATAGAATCTTCTGGGGTCATGTCTTGGGCGTGCGCTGTACCAATAGCAAGGAAGCAGATTAGGGCAAGCAGAGAAAATAATTTTTTCATATTAGTCTGAGTGATTTACGGAGTAAATAATCTTATAGGTTAAGATATTAGGTTTAGCAGTTTGGGCTAAGGTTGTAAAATTAAGATTGACAATAAATTAAACTAGGGTAAACGCACGAAACTTT
>PFKD01000263.1:0-8379 GCA_002784125.1 Flexibacter sp. CG_4_10_14_3_um_filter_32_15 | reverse complement strand
ACTATCAGAGTAAATTCAATTTACAAAGTTAAAAACTAGCTTGATTTGCTTTAAACGAGTACAATTTTTTTTCGTGCGTTTGCCCTAAAATTAAACTAAAAGTAAACTAAAGTTAAATGGATTTTACTAATTTATTAGATGAATAAACTATAAGGTACTCAATTTTAGCTTATATAATTAAAACAGTATTTGACAAAGTAATAAAATTTCAATCAAAAAAAATAATCTTTTTGGTAGTAGCACTGGTTTTTACTAAAAAATTATTTTAGAATTAACACAAACCATAAAATTTTACTACTTATGATTATGAGTTTTGTAGGGTAGATACATCTCAAAAAAGAGTAGCGTTAGATTAAAAATACGTTTAGTGTCCTAAAAGTAACATTTTAGTTTGAGATAATCAAAAAAAAAATTTCTAGTCTAATTAAAATTCTTTATTTTTATAATAGGTTGGTAGAGAGGAAGGGATTCGAACCCCCGATGCCCTTTGGGGCATACTCGCTTTCCAAGCGAGCTCCTTCAGCCACTCGGACACCTCTCTAAAATTCGTATGTGTTGAATAAAGTATCTTTTATTCTTTATTCTATCTACAAATAAATTAAGAAAAAAGACGGTATGCAAATTTTATTTCATGTTTTTTGCTATTTTTTGCTATTCTACCCAAACTTATTTTCATAATATCCGTATGAGCATTTTTTATGCTCCAAAAAGAGGCAAAATCAAAATTTTTCTATCATACATCTATAATTTAATGACCTTTGATGGAAAACAAGGTTTGAGAATCTATCAAAATCATGTATTTTGTGCTTAATTAGTCTTTTCTACAAAACATAGGAAATGATTTTAGCTCAACTTTTCTTTATCGTAAATTACATTTGAACACTACACCAGACACAAATACTACAAAAGATTCTATTAAGTTTACTTTACCTTCATTAAAAAGAGGGCAAGGCTCAAAAAGAATATACAAACGTCCCGAACTTCCTATTACGGCTGTTTTGGGTAGTGCTTTCCTTATATACGGTGTTCTTTACCATGCTGCTGCATTTGCTGTTTTGGGTGCTGTATTTTCGTATGATAGAAGTAGTAGCGAAACGGCTATTTTGATGAATATCCGTGATATTAGCTATATTGTCTTTACGATAGTGGGAGCTATTATTGTTCCTCGTTGGTCAGCTCGTAATATTATTGTTGCTTGTTTGTCTTTAATGGCTGTTTGTGCGATTGCTGTTTCTTTTCAGACTCATAACTTTGCTTTAGCAGAATTTTTATTTTTCTTGACAGGAGGTTCTTTTGCCCTTGTTCGTTTGGCTGCCTATTGGCTTATTAGTTTAGAATCAAAACATAAGGGACAACACGCAAGGCGAATAATGCACTTAGAAGGCATGTATTTATTGGGAGTTGCGCTCAGTTATCTTCTTTTTCTTCCTTATATTCAAGATATTGATTCTTCTTGGACACAAGCGTATTGGATTCTTTTGCCCTTTTTGGTCATTGCTATTGGTTTTCAATTTTTACACTATCATTATCCTCCTCGTACTATTCCAGAGTCTTGGAAAAATGAATTTCGTCATGCTAGTAAGTCATTGAATGGATTACTAATTAATTCTATTCTAATACTTTCTATTTTTTGTGTTTTTATTGCTTCTCTTATTTATGTTCATTTTGAAGAATGGACAAATGTTTTTGCTGTCAGGCTTATAGATTTAAGAAACAGACAGTTTTATGATTTGGGTGTTTTGGCAGCTATATTTTTAGTAATGGCAATTAGTCGCTTACTTATAGGAGTAATTGTACAACGAGCAGGGCGTTTTATGATTTTTGTTTTTTGTGTGTTTGGTCTGATGGCTTTAGTACTTTGGAATGGCGATATTTTTAGTAGTCAGACTATTTACCCTGCTTCTGTATTTACTGATATTTCACCTTATTCATTACTTCTTCCTGCAACGGCTTTTTTCTTAGTTCCTATTTTACCTTTGATTTATGCCGTTGTGATTACACAGGCTTCTGAAAGACAACAACCCTTAGTTATTGGTCTTTTGTTAGGTACTACAATGCTTGCCAAACTTCTTTTTACTTCTCTTTCTGCCAAATCGTATAATTATTTTGTAGATTATACAGCTTTTTATTTAATACTGATTCCTCTTGCTTTGCTTTTGGTTCTGTTTTTCTTAGCCTATTCAGATTTGAGTAGAGATTCAAAATTATTTCAAAGAAAAAAGAGAACCTCAAAAAAGCCTAAAAAGAAAAGACGAACAATAAAACGAAGGTTTAAAACCACTAGAAGAAAAGAAGAGAAACAGAATGAAGGATTAGATGAAGATTTAGAATGGGTAGATGAAGAAGAAAGTGAAAAGTTGAATTAAAGCCTACTTACTCAATTTCTTTTTTTGATATTCACTAGGAGAACAACCTGCATGTTTTTCAAATTGTAGGGTAAAATAAGATGGACTTGTATAACCCAACTGATAGCCAATATCTCCTATTGGCAAATCTGTTTTTTTGAGAAGGTGTTTTGCTTTACTGATGCGTTCTCCATGAATATATTCAACTGGAGTAACACCCAAACTTTTCTTGAAATGACGATAAAAAGTAGCAGAACTCATACAGGCTTTTTGGGTCAGTTTATTCATATCAATTTGAGTGGTATAATTTGCCTTAATGAATGCAATTACTTCAGAAAGAGGATTATCTAGCATTTTTTGCTGTGCATAACTATCAATAAGCGTTTGATACATATTGGTCTGCAAACAACATAAAATAAGTTCTTCAATTTTTATATTGACCCACCTGTCTTTAAAACGAGCATCACTTTTTAGAAGTTGTTGCATACTGAGCAAATTATTCAATACTAGACTTGCGCCTTGTTCATCATAAATTTCGATAGGCGACAGATTTTCTTCTTTCTCCGTTAGCTTTTCCATTTCCTCCGATTCGTAGAGTTTCTCAATAATAGAATGCACTTTATCTTTAGAAACCTCCAAACAGAAACAATGCGCTGCATTTTCAGCACTTTCAGCAAGTATTTCTACCTGAGCAGTAATAGGAGCAGCCCCCATAATTACCATTTCAGGAATAAGACTAAAAGATTTTAAACCTGGAATGTTGATATTTTTCATCCCCTTGGCTACATACGCAAAAGTAATATTATCAAAAGCATAATTGCGTACTACTTTGGCGACATCATAGGTTACCAATAGTTGGGTAGTATCCGACATGTAGGTTGCCTTTTGTGAAACTGGAAAGCTTAAATCAATCATAATAGTACAATTTCTTTAAATATGATAATGATAATATCATTATAAAATATGAGATTATCCTTAGAACTAATGTTTTATATAATTGTTATCTTGACAAATAATATTTTGCTAAAAAGCAATTTAACAACACAAATACTAAAGAACCTATATACAAATTATGATTAACCTTTCTGTTATTTTAGAAGATAGTGCAAGGAAGTTTCCCAATAAGGATGCTTTCGTTTTTATGGACAAACAATTCAGTTATAACCAAATAAACGCTGCTGCTAATCAAGTGGCAAATGGTTTGGTCGAAAATGGAATACAAAAAGGCGATAGAGTAGCTCTAAGCTGTCTGAATTTACCTTTTTTTCCTATTGCTTATTTTGGTATTCTTAAAGCTGGAGCTATTGTAGTTCCTCTTTCAGTATTATTAAAACGAGATGAAATTGAATATCATTTGAATGATTCTGGAGCAAAAGCCTATTTTTGTTTTGAAGGTACGCCAGAACTTCCTATGGCTATTGAAGGCAAAGCAGGATTTGATGCTACTGATAGCTGCGAACAATTTTATGTAATTACTGGAAATCCAACTGCTCCTTCGCCTATCAAAAATACAAAAACTTTAGGTTCATTAATGGCTAATCAGTCGCCTGTTTTCGAAAATATACAAACTTCAGCAGATGATACAGCTCTAATTATTTATACCTCTGGTACTACTGGAAAACCTAAAGGCGCTGAATTATCGCATTCCAATCTGATACATAATGCGATGCTTTCTACTGATATTACAAACTTAAATTGTGATGACAAACAGCTTATTGTGCTGCCATTGTTTCACATTTTTGCGATGACGGTTTTGATGAATGCTGGGTTGTATAAAGGTGCGACTAGCGTACTCTTGCCAAGATTTGATGCCGAAACTGTATTAGGATTAATGCAAAAACATACTGTAACTGTTTTTGCAGGAGTTCCGACTATGTATTGGGGCTTACTCAATTATGAAAATACTCAATTTGACTTAAAAGCAATAGCTAAAAATCTCAAAACCTGTGTTTCTGGTGGTGCTGCCTTGCCAGTAAATGTATTAGAGGAGTTTGAGAAAAAATTTGAAGTACCAATCTTAGAAGGATATGGAATGTCGGAAGGTTCGCCAGTTGTTACTTTCAATCAAAAAGCCTTTGGTAAAAAAGCAGGTTCTGTGGGTACTCCTGTTTGGGGAGTAGAAGTGAAAATAGTAGATGAAAATGACAATGAACTACCAGTAGGAGAAAAAGGAGAACTCATTTATCGTGGTCATAATGTAATGAAGGGGTATTTCAATAGACCCGAAGAAAATAAAGTAACATTGAAAAATGGCTGGTTACATTCTGGCGACGTGGCAATAAAAGACGAAGACGGATTTTTCTTTATTGTAGATAGAACGAAAGAAATGATTATTCGTAAGGGATTGAATGTATATCCTAGAGAAATTGAAGAAGTAATGATGAAGCACGAAGCCGTATCAATGGTGGCAGTAATAGGCGTACCCAATGAAGAGTCAGGGGAAGAAATAAAAGCGTGTGTAGTATTACAAAAAGACGCAAAAATCTCAGAAAAAGAACTTATCGCTTATACCAAAGACCACATTGCAGCCTATAAATACCCACGTATAATTGAATTTATGGATGCTTTGCCAATGAGTGCCACAGGAAAAATTTTGAAGAAAGAATTGAGTTAAAATTTTTAAACAACAAAAAAAGACTTGCCAAACTGACAAGTCTTTTTACACAAGTGTATGAGGTTGCGAGCGGATTCGAACCGCTGTACACGCTTTTGCAGAGCGTTGCCTAGCCGCTCGGCCACGCAACCTTTTTATTTTGCACTCTCTAAAATTGTTGTTTTAGAGAATGCAAACTTACGAATCTTAATTGATTTTGCAAAGGAAAAGTTCATTTTATAGAAAAAAAATCATAATTGGAGATTATCTACACTTTGTGGCAAACCTACTCTCATAAAAAAACGTGCAAATCCTTGAGATAAATGTTCTCTGTAAGGTGGAAGTAAACGAATTCTTACATCAGTTTCTTTTACATGTTCTTTCAAAAAATCTAAATGAACTCCATAAACATTCCTAAAATCAACTACTAAATGTTCTGCAATACCAAATTCTTCACCCTTATTTAGTAAATGATAATTAGGTTGTAAACCTTGCTTGAGTTTATCAAAATGTTTTCGTTTTGCCTTTGTAGTTTGTTCATTTTGAGGAAGTAATTCAAAAAAAACTTGTAAGGAAATATAAGGACAAACTAATACAATATCAAGTTTGTTTTGCTCTAAATCACAAGACTGACTAATTATCACTATATCATACTGCCTAATATCAATAAGAGGAGTGGTATCTTTTTCTATTATTTTAGGAGGAATCAAGATAGGACAATTATTAATTAAATCTCCTTGTTGAAGAGAATAATCTTGTTGTTCTAATTTTTTGTACCAAGGATATTTCATATACTAGTTTTCTATTCCTATTTAATTTTAATCCAAAAATATCTTGAGACTACCTTTTTCAATAGAATTTATTTTTGCTTTTATAGTAAATTCTTTTTTTGGAGGTACATTTATAGAAACAATCTCAGTTATATCAGTCTCTAGTTCTTCATCAGTTATAGAAAAAACAGTAGTAAGAGTCGCAGTACGGTTAGAAATAAAGACGGTTATGCCCTTATTAATTTTAGTACCTAAATTTTCTTTCAATCCATCAAATAATGAATTTAATTTTTTTGTATTTACTCCAAAGTTATCATACTCTCGGTAATTTAAACTACTAGAATGCATATTTGGTGTGAACATATCTATCGTTTGCTGCATAAGTTCTTATTTTTTTGAAAAATTAGCTTGTAATTCTCCTTTTGTCATCTCTTTGAAAACTCTACTTGTAATTTTATGTGCTTCTTCTAGCCATTCTTCAATATGTAATTTATCAGAACTTACTGGTAAAGAATTTAACATAATAGTTTTTACAAGAATACCATTTTCTTTATTTTGATTAGATGCTCTTTGAAGATGAATTTCCAAATTACCACATTCAGTTGGATATTGGAAACTTAAATTTAAAGCATAAGGATTATTTTTTGTTTGAAAAAAGTTTTGTTTTATTTCTATATGTAAATTGTTTTTTAGATAATCATATACATTCTCTTTCTCAAAATCAAAAAGTAGAAAGTCTTGATACTGTAAAACAGTAACAATACTTTCTTTATTTCTAACTACATCAAAAGTATCAAACAATTTTTTAGTTGTTGCAATACATTCATCTTTATAAGTTTCCCAAAAATAATCCTTATCGTTTGTATTTACAGTAAGTAAACCCACTCCTGTTTGAACCAAAGGATAGCCCCCTTTTTCTTTTCTGAAACGATGAGTTGGAGTATGAGCAAGTACATCTAAAGGAACTTCTGAAGGATATAAGTTCTCTCTATATGGATATTTCTCTTTAACTAAAGCATAAATATCTCCATGAAGATATTGATGTTTATCTAATTCTTCTTTACTTTCTAGCTTCCAACGAAGTTCGAAAACAACCTCTACCAAAGGAGCATTAGGTAATTTACTCATAGATTAATTTATATATTTTTTTTAGTTAGAAATGAATGCTAATATACAAATTTCTTTAAATTACTTCTCCAAACAAATCAAATTCTTCTACTTTATCAATTTTTACGTTTGCAAAATCGCCTATTCTCAAATAAACTTTTCTTGCATCTACCAAAACTTCATTATCTACTTCTGGCGAATCAAATTCAGTTCTGCCGATAAAATAGTTTCCTTCTTTTCTATCGATAAGCGTTTTGTAAATCTTACCTATTTTTTCTTGATTGAGTTCTAAAGAAATTCCTTGTTGGATTTCCATAATCTCAGCAACACGTTCTTGTTTTTCGTCTTCTGTCAAAGTATCAGGCATTGAATGCGAATGTGTATCTTCTTCATGAGAATACGAAAACACCCCCAATCTATCAAAACGCATTTTTTCTACAAAATCCAATGTTTCTTCGTGGTCTTCTTGCTCTTCGTGTGGGTGTCCTGCAATCAGCGTTGTACGAATAGCAATTTCAGGCAATTTTTGACGAATAGAATCAATTAACTCTTCTGTTTTTTCTCTCTTAATCCCTCTACGCATTGCCTTCAAAACTTTATTCGAACCACTTTGTAACGGAATATCTAAGTAATTACAGATTTTTTCGTGTGCCTTCATTGTATCAATGATTTCGATTGGAAAACCTGTTGGATACGCATAATGTAAACGAATCCACTCAATTCCTTCAATATCAGAAAGTTTTTCTAAAAGCTCAGATAAAGCTCTTTTTCTGTAAATATCAATTCCGTAATACGTCAATTCTTGTGCAATCAACATAATTTCTTTTGTTCCTCTTGCAGCCAAGTTTTTAGCTTCTTGTACCAATTCTTCCATCGGACGAGAAACATGTTTGCCACGCATCAAAGGAATGGCACAAAACGAACACGCTCTATCACAACCTTCTGAAATTTTGAGATACGCATAATGTTGAGAAGTTGTTGTCAGACGCTGCCCTAAAAGCTCATGCTTATAATCAACATTGAATCTATTGAGAATTAAAGGCATATCTAATGTACCAAACCAATCATCAACCTCTCCAATTTCACTAGAAAGTTCGTCTTTATAACGGTGCGACAAACAACCCATAACATATAATTTATCGATTTCACCTCTGCCTTTTGCTGCTGCGTAATCTAAAATCGTATTGATAGACTCCTCTTTTGCCTTTTCTATAAAACCACATGTATTAATAATGATAACATTTGGCTGGTCAGTTTTCTTTTTGGTTTCTAACTGATGATGAGCATCAATTTCACTAGCACGAAGTTGAGTAAGTATATTTTCAGAATCGACAAGGTTTTTTGAGCAACCTAGCGTGATTATATTGACTTTATCTTTTTTGATTGTACCCGTTTTCATTTACTGTTATATTTTGGAAGCTGGTTTTTATAATTAAAAACTGCTAATGGATTTGTCTTCTTTAGAAATAAGGTTGCAAAATTACGCAAAAAATAATAGAAAACATAGACTTGAAGATTTAAAATTAGGGTAAACGCACGAAAAAAAAATGTACTCGTTTAAAGC
>PFKD01000323.1 GCA_002784125.1 Flexibacter sp. CG_4_10_14_3_um_filter_32_15 | reverse complement strand
GCAGCTACGCAGCTAAAATACAATTTATTATCAATTAAATGATAATTTATTTAAACATGGCTTTTTTTAAATTTAGGGTGGGGAATGACAGCTTTAACTCGTTTTTTATTTGGTTTGATTTTTTTAGTTTTCTTAAATTCTAATTCCAATAATGGTAATATCATCACGCTGGCTAGTTGTTTGTTGAAGATTATCCAAATAATCTACCAAAAATAAATGTTGTTCAGCTAGGGGTTTGTCGGAAATTTGATGTATCATATCCAAAAGTTTGAGCGTTCCTATTTTGACTCTCTGACAATTTTTGTATTTGGTTTTTTTTAATAAACTCGTCTTGTATTTTTTCAAGTCTGTACTGAAGGTTTGACTATACTGATGTAAAATTAGTTTTCGACTTTTTCTCCAAACCCTTAAAATTTGAATAAAGCATTTTTTGAGTAAAAATGTATTTTCTATTTTTCGAAAACCAATTTTGTTTTAGTATAATTTTAAATATAAAACATATTCTGAATTAAATAAAAAAAATATTTTTTATGAATACTATATCTTTATGTTCTCTAATCTGCGTTTTTTATTTATATTTATTTTCTGTTGCGATTGCTCAAGAAGATTATCATCAAACAAAAATAGAAATTGATAGTTTAGAAAAACTGCTTCAAACACAAAAAGATACCACTAAACTAAATACACTTTATCAGTTGGCATTATTGCAAAAGCACTCTAACCCAAATCAATCAAAAAAATATATAAAAGGAGTAATTTTGAATTCTCCAAAAACTCAAATAAAACTTCTTTCTAGTTCCTATAATCTTTTTGGTTCATTATTAAAAGCTGAAGGAGAGTATCAACAAGCATTAGAAAATTATTTACTTGCTTTACCTTTAAAACAGCAAATAGGAGATAAAAGAGGAATAGCAAGTATAAATAATGAAATAGGAACGCTTTACGAACAAATGAAAAACTACAAACAAGCTCTTTATTATTATGACCAAGCATTAAGGATTTGTGAAGAAATACAACTCCATGTAGGAGCAGGTATGGTTTTGAATAATATTGCCGTTATTTATCGCAATGACCAACAGTATGATAAAGCAAAAAATTATTATATGCTGGCTTTGGAAAAAGGTAAATTAGCCAATAGTGAAAATGTTTTGATAACGACTTATGCTAATTTAGGAGAATGGTATGCTAGTCAAAATCAATATGATAGTTCGCTTTATTATTCCAAAATAATTTTAGAAATTGATAAAAAACAACAAAATAAAAGTGGAATTATTCTTTCCAGTTTGAATATTGGTGGTGTTTATATGGAGAAAAATGAATTTAGTAAAGCAAAACTATATCTTGAAACGGCTCTTCAAATGGCTTTTGAGATTAATGCAAAACCTCTTATTAGTAATACGTATAACTCATTAGCTAATTTTTATGAAAGACAAAATCAGTTTGAAAAAGCCTATCTGTACAGAACAAAAAGACAGAATTTACAAGATAGTATTCTGAATGAATCCAATCAAAAAGAAATTGCAAGGCTTAGAGAAAAATATGAAACAGAGAAAAAAGAACAGGAAATAATTACTTTAAGTCAAGAAAATTTAATCAAAGATTTAGAAATTTCGCAAGCCAAAAATAGAGAGAGAATACAAATTGGAAGTTTTGTTTTTGTGTTAATTTTGGCAGGAATTGGTGTTTTTTCAAATCAAAAAAGAAATCAATACAAACAAAAAATTGTATTAGCCGAAAAAGATAATTTTTATTTTGCAGCCTTAGTAGAAGCGCAAGAACAGGAACGCAAACGCATTGCAGCCGATTTGCACGACGGATTAGGGCAGCTTTTGGCAGTAGCTAGAATGCAAGTTTCTTCTTTAGAGCCTTTGATTGAATTGAATACAAATCCGAAGGAGTTAGAAGAAGATAAAGAGAATTATGAGAAATCTGTTCAAACGCTAGATTTGGCCTGTAAGGAAATTCGAAGTGTTTCGCATCAGATGATGCCCTATGCACTTATCGAACAAGGTTTGGTTTCTGCAATCAAAGAACTAACAGAAAATATAAATGAGCTAGAAAATAATAAAATGAAAATTGATTTTATAACAAATCTCATAAATATAGAAAATAATGATTACAATCGTTTAAATTCCTCTTTAGAAGTTTCTATTTTCAGAATTGTACAAGAAGTAATCGGAAATTCGCTCAAACATTCAGATGCAAGTCAGTTTGAAATTAGTTTGAATCAAGAAACAGACTCTAAAAATACGGAACTCATTTTACTTTTAAAAGATAATGGAAAAGGTTTTGAAACTAATCAGATTACTGAGACTAAAGGATTAGGTTGGAAAAATATTTATTCCAGAGTAGCTATGGCAAAAGGAAAAATTGATGTTTTGGGTAAAAATGGAATGATGATAGAGATAAAGTTTCCATTATAAGATGTGTTGGTAGGGAAATGGCTTGCCTTTTCTTTGCTAAAACAAAAAAGACCATTCTTCAAAAAATGAAAAATGGTCTTTGTATTTAACTCTTGTTGTTTAGGAAAAGGCGTGCCTTTCCCCTACAAATAAAATTCTTACTTTATATCAAAAGCCTCATCAACGATAGCTTGTTGTGTTTTGGCATGAACTTTTGAGTAACCTGTTGCTGGAGAAGCACTTGCTTTTCTTGAAATGACATTCAATGTAGGGCGTTTTTCTTCAATCCATTCTTTGTAAAGCATACGCAAGACAAAAAGCCAAGCACCCATATTTTCTGGTTCTTCTTGTACCCAAACTACTTCTACATTCTTTTTGTATTTATTAATTTCTTCATAAATACGTTTTTTAGGGAATGGATGAAGTTGCTCAACACGTACAATCGCAACATCTTTGCGCTCTTCTTTTTCTTGTCTTTCTAATAAATCATAATAGACTTTGCCCGAACAAAGAAGAACACGTTTTACTTTTTTCTTATCTGCATACTCATCTCCATACACTTCCTCAAACTTTCCATTTGTAAAATCTTCAATCGGAGAAGCTACTTTTGGATGTCTTAAAAGTGATTTTGGCGACATCAAAACACAAGGCTTACGGAAATCCCAAGCTAATTGACGACGCATCAAATGAAAGAAATTGGCAGCTTTTGTGACATTAGCAACAATAATATTATATTCTGCTGAAAGTTGTAAGAAACGCTCTGGACGAGCATTTGAGTGTTCAGGACCTTGACCTTCGTAGCCATGAGGAAGCAAGAGAACCAAACCCGTTGTACGTTGCCATTTTGTTTCACTACTTGTAATGAATTGGTCAATCATAATTTGCGCTCCATTGGCAAAATCTCCAAACTGAGCTTCCCAAATTGTAAGCGCATTCGGATTTGCCATTGCGTAACCAAACTCAAAACCTAAAACTCCATATTCAGAAAGAAGGGAGTTATAAATATCAAAAGAAGGTAAGTCTTCTCCTCCCTTTTCTTCTAAGTGATTGAGGTTATTATAAGTTTCGTTTGTTTCTGCATCACTCAAAACAGCGTGGCGATGCGAAAATGTACCTCTACGCACATCTTGACCTGTAAAACGAACAGTATGACCATCCAAAATTACAGAACCATATGCCAAAAGTTCGGCACTTGCCCAGTCTAAAACTTTATCTTCAAAAAACATTCTATTTCTTTCAGAAAGAAGTCTTTCGATTTGTTTGAGTGGTGTAAATCCTTCTGGAATTGTTGTAAGAGCTTTTCCTATTTTATCAATGTGTTCTTGTGTGATTGATGTTTTTGGAGAAGTATCAAAATCTTCAGGTGTAGAACGACGCATACTTTTCCATACTTGTTCTAATTCTTGATACTCATAAGGAAGTGGTTTTTGTCTGACATCATCTAAGCGTTCTTGAAGCATTTTTTTGAAAGATTTTTCCATGTCTTTTGCAAGTTTGCTTGTAATATCGCCTTCTTTTGTCAATTTTTCTATATATAACTTTCTAGGATTTGGATGTTTTCCTATCAAATTATATAAATGAGGTTGTGTAAATTTCGGCTCATCAGCTTCATTGTGTCCATATTTACGGTAACACACCATATCTACATACACATCTTTATGGAATTTCTGACGGTATTCTGTCGCTAATTTTACAGCAAAAACAACAGCTTCTGGATCATCTCCATTTACATGAATTTCAGGAGTTTCGGTAAGCTGCGAAATATCTGTACAATAATTTGAAGAACGCCCATCATAAAAATCAGTCGTAAAACCAACTTGATTATTGATTACAAAATGGATTGTTCCTCCTACTTCATAGCCTTCCAATTCTGACATTTGAGCCACTTCATAAACAATTCCTTGTCCTGCAAGGGCTGCATCGCCATGAATAATAATTGGTAGAGCTTTCTTTTTATCTCTTCCGTGTAAATAATCTAATTTTGCACGAGTATAACCTTGCACAACTGGTGCAACGGCCTCTAAGTGAGAAGGATTTGGAGCTAAACGCAAATATACTTTATTACCTTCGGGAGTTTCTACTTGTGAAGAATAACCCATGTGATATTTTACGTCGCCATCACCCAAACCTAAAAGTTCGTCAGAAACATTTCCTTCAAATTCATTAAATACTTGAGCATACGTTTTGCCCATAATATTTACAAGTACATTCAGACGACCACGGTGAGCCATTCCGATTACTACTTCCTCCACGCCTAAACGTGCGCCTTCATTAATGATTGCATCAAGGGCAGGGATAGTTGATTCTCCACCTTCCAAAGAAAAGCGTTTTTGTCCTAAATATTTGGTATGCAAAAAGTTTTCGAAAACAGAGGCTTCATTGAGTTTCTGTAAAATACGTTCTTTTTGTTTATGGTCTAATTTGAATTTTGGATAATCGACTTCTACTTTTTTTCTAAACCAATATTTTACATCTGGTTCACGAATAGACATAAATTCAAAACCGATTCCACTCTCATAAATTAGTTGCAATCTATCGATGATTTCTTGGAGGGTAGCTTCTCCAATTCCGATTTCGTTTCCTGCTCTAAATTTTTTGCTTAAATCAGCTTCTGTAAAACCAAAATCTTCTAATTTTAGACGTGCTTTTCTATCTCTACGAGGACGAATAGGGTTTGTTTTTGCTTGTAAGTGTCCACGCAAACGGTAGCCATCAATTAATTTTTTGACAGAAATTTCTTGTTTTAGTTTGTCTTCATCAAGACCAGCAGGAAGAGAATCAGCAAAACTTTTTTGATTTACTGTTTCAGTACCAGCAGCGTGTCCGTTTGAACCGTTTTTGTGTGTTTTGGTAACTTCTCCTGTTTCGGTGTCATAATCAGTCATCGAAAATTCAAAGCCTTCAAAAAATCGTTGCCAACTAGCATCGACCGAACTTGCATCTTTTTGATAATCTTGATACAATCCTTCGATGTACGAGTTTTCGGCATTGGAAAGGTATGAGAGTTTGTCCATTTGTTTGGGTTATATTTTATAAAAAAGTCTTTGTTTAAAATACTGCTTTAGACTTCTTTTGTTTGTCTTTTATCTGTCTTTTATTCTATTCCTAGAAATTTATGAAATTTAGAACGAAATTACAATAAAGTGTTCTATTTTACAAAGAATAAGATAAATTATAAAACTAAAGTTAGCGAAGGTTTCTTATAAATTGCTAAATTAGTATCGTTGTTTGTATTTTCTTTTTTAAAACATAAAAAAACTCTATTCTCTTCAAACAGAAGAAAATAGAGTTTTGATAAAATGTAAATGCCTAAATTATTTATCTTCTCTCATAAAGAGCTGTGTAAGTAATTTGCTTTTCTCCTTCGTAAGTGAGGTGCTTCATTTTTCCTTTTATTTCTAAAGTATTGATGTCTATGAGTTCAATAGAAGTAATGTTTTCATCCTCTAAAATAAGGAAATTATCCTTTATGGTATATTCGCCTCCTAGTATAATTGCACTAGTAATAAAACTTTCAATGGTAAAAGTCTGTGGGTCAAGAGAAGGAAAGTTAATGAATACCCACTCTTTTCCTGTAAGTTGATTAGGTTTTATTTCTAATCTGTTCTTAGATGGATTGAGTTGCTCTCCAAACTCACTCAATATATTATTCGAAAATACACCATCTCCATTTACATCTATTAGTTCTTCAGTAGAGATAACAGTGCCTCTATAATTTCCTACCAACTGCTCATAAAGTGGATTTTTGGGTTCTTCTGGTTTTACGGTTTCTTTTTTACAAGAAAATAAAAGTAGAGAAATGAGAACTAAAAATATAAATTGTTTTATCATAGTTTTAAAATTTGAAAACCTGTAATTTTTTAGATTACAGGTTTTTTGAAAATGAAAAAAAAGCAAAAAATAAAATTATTTACGTCTTGTATAAGTCGCCTTCATCTCTACTCTCTTCATTCCGTCAGGTAAAAGAAGCTCGGCATAAGAATGAACTTCTATTGTATTCTCATCTATGATTTTAGCAGAAATTAGATTCATTTCGCCTCCTTCTTCTACAGGAGTAAGTATATTTCCTTTGCGATTGTAGAGAATCAGAATAGAATTTGTTTCTAAGCTAACTTCATTTCCGTTTTTTATTCCAGCAGAAGGAAAGGCTTGATTAAACAAGTAGCTGCGAGTGTAAGTATTGACTTTTAACTCTAAATAAAATCTACTATTATCTGCATAAGAGCTTTTTTCATCTAGTAAGTTTGTAGAAGCAATACCATCTCTATTCAAATCAACAGCAGGAATTACTTCTAAAAAATCTGTATCGTATTTGCCTTGCATACTGATGTCCATTTCTTCTTCTTTTGAGCAAGAAAATAAAAAAAGAGATAAAATAAATACAATAACAATTTTCATAAAACAATTAGGTTTATTGATTAAAACAAACCTGTAATTTTTAGGATTACAGGCTTTTTTAGTAGAAATTATATACTCTATCTTTTTTCATAAACAGCAGAAAACTCAATCATTTCCCAACCTTCACTTGTATAGAGTTCTATCTCTCCTTTTACTCCAATAGTTTTGTTGTCTAACAAAGTAATAGAAGAAAGAATGGTATCTTCTGAAATTAGCTTATTATCATCTATTTCATACTCTCCTCCCAAAATAACCCAATCGGAATAAAACTTTCCATCTATAAAATTTTCTTCTGAAGAGTATGGAAAACTAATAGTTAGAAGTTCTAAGTTTAATAGCTCATTTGATTTTATTTCTAATCTGTTTTTTGAAGATGTTATAGCATGTTCAAACTCTTGAAGTAAGTTGTTGGAATATATACCATCTCTATTTATATCTACAGGATTATTTATAAGAATAGCGTTTGTTTCGTATTTTCCCTGTAACTCTTGATATAGAGGATTCTTAGGTATATCTCTGATAGGATCTTCTTTTTTTGAGCAAGATATTAGAAAAAAAATGAAAATAATAACAAAAATATTTTTCATAATACATTATTTTTAAGTAATCTTGTTTCACTCAGGTAATAAAGTGAAACAAGATTAAAGTATAATTATTGAGTAATTGATTTAGGCTTAGAAGCCTTGAAGTTTTACAGGCTCAACACTGATAGTACAAATCCCTAAACTGTATTCTCTTGTTCTGTATCCATGGTAACCTAATAAAGTTTCTGTACTTTTAAAGACTATAATATCGTCTCCAAAATTTATGTTATCTGATACTAACTGATAACTTTCCTTTGTGTAAGTGACAGCTACACTTTTAGATTTACTTATAGAAGCATCTGCTCCGAATCTCAAACCTACTTTTTCAGATGGAAATTCTAATGAAAAATTAGCTGCAAATTGAGAACTGTATGTTTCGGAAATAGAAATAGTTTCATCCAAATCTACTTCTTCCATTTTGATCTCCATAGTGAGACTATATTTTTTTAAATCCCAATTAATTAGAGGAACTTTCTCACCTAAAAACATAGGTTTAGAAGTAATTCTTTTGACTTCATAGACATAATAATCAGCCCAAGGGAAAACACGATCTTTTCTCTCATATTCTATATCAAATAACTCTTCTGGATCAGCACTAAACCTTTTATTTCTAGCTATTCCAACTTCTGTATCAGAATCATTCGATATGAATATATATGTTACTCGCATATCATAACCTCCATCAGTCCAAGCAGTAGAAATTGCCTCATTTTCATCTCCTACGACAACCTCATTTGCCGTTGGACTCCAGTTTGATCAGAAATAATTCGGTAACCAGACATTGCAGAACCACTAGAAGAAGCATTTATTTGAAAAGTGGTAATGTGTTCTTTGTAGTTTAGAGAAAAACGACCATTAGGAGAAGAAGGTGTTATACCATAGTAAACATAGTCTCGATGCCAACCTATTTCATTCTTGTATATTTCGTATGCTTGATCAACTTCTGGGTTTATCCCTCCCAGTGTTATTCTTGATAATATTTTAGAATTATTATAGCTTTTATCAGTAAATTTGTATGCCACAACCATCTACCGTTGCCAAAGTTGTCTTATTTTCAATAAATTCATACCCTTCGTTCAGAGAAGATATAACACGTTCATTATGCTTAATCACAACAATAGGAAAAGAAGGAATATATTTCGCTTCAAGGACATATTCTCCTTTTTCCAAGCTAAAACAAGGTACATCATTAGTTGTAAATAAACGCAAAGCTACATCAGGAATTTGATTTTCTGTATCCCAAGTTTCAGCAGAAAAAGAATTTTCTGGTAGAGAAGGAACGAAAATAGTCAGCAAAGGATTGGTAAATTCGATTTGTTTCAAAATTTCTTCACTCTGTCCATTTTTCTCTAGATTCTCTAAAATAATATCTCTAAAGGTTTTTCCTTCTTCAACTATTTCATTTTTTACTGTTGCAAAAAGTACATCATAATCGTGATTGAATTTTTTGAGAGCTTCTGTTTTGATAAATTTTCTCAAAGTAGGAGAGTTTTTCATAGCTTCTAAAAGAGCTTTGCCAAAAATACGTTGATTTTCTGATTGTGAATCATAAATCTTTTCTCCTTGTGCATTTTTTGCATCTAATGAAGTGATACTGTTGTTTTTTGTATGAATTAGATTTTCTTCTTTCTCACAAGAAGAAAGACTAATACTCAAAACAGTAGCTGATAGCAGTAGCCATTGATTAGATTTTTCCCTGAATTTCTGAACGGAAAATATCATTTTAGAATTGTTTAGGTAAATTCCTTACAACATACTTTGCTGTAAGCGAGTGCAAAGTTAAAGAACACCATTTTAAATTCCTACAAATTCCATCAAAAAAATATGAAATTTAATATTTTTAATTAGTTAATTAGATTAACTAATATTAATTTTGGTTATAATCTTTTAGTTGATTATTAGAATAATTTAATTATAAGTTATTATAAATCAATTAATCGGAAGAATTATCTATTTTTACTTTAAAAAAGTGCAAAAATAACGGTCAGAATGAAAATAATAGTTAATTTTATTAATCTATGATTTTTGATGATGTTTTACAGCCTTTGTCAAATAAAAAAACTCTATTCTCTCCAAAAAGGAGAAAATAGAGTTTTGCTAAAACAAAAATGTATTTTAGTTTAACTTATACAAGTTTGTTAATACGGTCTTGAAGTTCTTTTTTAGTAGTTGTACCAACAATTTTCTCTACAATTTCGCCATCTTTAAAGATAAGGATTGTAGGGATATTGCGAACACCGTATTTTACAGTAAGTTCTGAATTAGAATCTACATCTACTTTTGCGATTTTTGCTTTTCCAGCAAACTCATCAGAAAGCTCATGAACGATAGGAGTCATCATCTGACAAGGTCCACACCATTCTGCCCAAAAATCAACCAAAACAGGTTGGCTTGAAGAGATAAGTTCTGTAAAAGTTGCTTGTGTTGCTTCGATAGCTGCCATAGTAATTTTCTTAGTAAAAAAATGAATTAAATATATAAAAATGAAAATGATTTGAGTCTTTCTCTAATCTTTTCTGAACGAATTGTCTTTGTATTTTCTAAATTAACATGAGTGACATTTATAAAATCTAAAATAGTCCTTTCCTAGCAACAAAGTTGCGTAACCTTTGTAGAATGAT
>PFKD01000230.1 GCA_002784125.1 Flexibacter sp. CG_4_10_14_3_um_filter_32_15 | reverse complement strand
ATGTTTTTATTACTATCAGTCCAAAATCTATTAAGAGCCTTATTTTATTTGTAAAATCTAAAAATAAAATGAGTTTTGCAAGATTTTGAGCGAATCATTTCTGTTAAATTTTTTATCAAAAATCGAATTTTTATAAAAAAAACACTTGTTTTTTGAAAGAAAGCCGTATCTTTGTGGACTTAATCAAAAAGTTAAAATCAAGTGAAAGATTTACGTACTTTCGAAATTGACATTATTGCGCTCAAATTAGGTTCGCATTCCTTTACTTTCAAATTAGATAATGAATTCTTTGCTTATTTCAAAGAGCATCAAAATGGATTTATTGAAAAAGGAGATTGTAATGCAGAAGTCATCCTCGAAAAAAATGAACAACTTATTCGTGCTACTTTTATCATTGACGGAACTGTGGAGCTTGTTTGCGACCGTTCATTAGATGAATTTGATTATGAAGTAGATGTCGAAGAAATAATTCTCTACAAATACAGTGAGGAAGAGCGAGAACTTACTGAAGAGATTGTTTTGATAACTCGTAGAACGCCAAGCATTAATGTAGGTGAGCTTTTATATGAGTTTTTGATGTTGGATATTCCAATGAAAAAGTTGCACCCTCGTTTTTGGGATGAAGAAGATGGCTATTCTGATGATTATTCTGATGACTATTCTGATGATTATGCAGAAAGCGAAGACTTGGATAATTTGGACGACGAAGAGTCGGACAAAAAATCCAGTAGAGACGCAAAAAAAATCAATTTCATTTATTCCTCTCAAACAGACAAAAAGGAAGATAAAAAGAATAGCAACAAGGCTGATTCTTCTTCAGAAGAGGAAAAAATAGACCCACGTTGGAGTATTTTGAAAAATTTAAAGAATAATCAAAATTAGAAATAATTAGATTTTCTAAAACTTTCAAAATATAGAAACAGGTCTTTAAAAATATTGTTGAACCCTAACTAAGAAGGACATTAGAAATAGGTGTTGGTAAAATAGTGAGAAAAAATAGCGTTTGAATTCTGTTTTTACACAAAAAATTTTCATCTTTGCAGTCTTTCTTTAAAAATTTAGTAAAAATCTTATGGCACATCCTAAAAGTAAAATTTCCAAATCACGCCGTGATAAGCGTCGTACACACCACAAATGTGAAGACAAAGCAATCGTTACTTGTCAGAACACAGGCGAGACGCATTTGATGCACCGTGCATATTACCACGAAGGTAATCTGTATCATAAAGGTAAAATGATTGCAGAATTTGCAAAAGAAATAGTAATAGATGAAGACGAAGATTAATTTCTAGTTTTTATTTTTACCTTGTCTTTTCTTCAAGAAATCAACCTCCTTTTTTATTTTTTAATAGAAAGAGAGGTTTTTTTGTGTCTATTAATTAATCCAAAATTTAGAAAGTAATAATACTATAAAATCATTTAATTTTTATTTTATCTTTTCTGATAAAAGAGAGTTCTTGTTTTGAGTTTTTTAAAAAAAGCAGAATCTTTGCTATTAGTATTATTAATTTCATAACTATTTGCTTAACATTTTTGTATTTTTGTCTAAAATACAAATTTTGCTAGATTTTAATCTTGCTTCGTTGTCTCATTCATTATCTATAAAACCAAGCTATGTCCAATAAATATACACTTTACTTACAGAATTGTTGTTCTATTTTCTTCAAAAAGAGAGAAGCAATTAGTTTTCTACTCCTATTATTTTTCATTAGTTTTTCTCATTTGTCTTTTGCTCAGTTTCAAATAACAAATGGAGTAGAACCTTGTGCAACAGATATTATTCATCAACAAAAAATGGCGCAAGACCCTCAATACAGAGAGGATTTTGAGAGAATGGATAGAGAACTAAGAGAGTATATTCAAAATAGTTCTAATCAGAGAAGAGAAGGAGATATTATTATTATTCCTTTGGTAGTTCATATCATACACACAGGAGATGCAGTAGGTACAATCTATAATCCTACCGATGCAAGAATTAATGATATGATAGCTTATCTGAACCAAGCCTTTCGAAATACAGCTCCTTTTAATACAGCAGGAGGTGTCGATGTGGAAGTTCAATTCGAGCTTGCCACTCGTTCAGAAAACTGTACCGTTACCAACGGAATTAATAGAGTAGATGGAAGTGGTGTTACTGGGTATGCTGCTGACGGTATTTCTATTGGAGGGCCAGGTGCTGACGAGGTAGAGGTTAAAAATTTAAGCCGATGGTCAAATATAGATTATTATAATATTTGGGTTGTAAACAAAATAGATGGAAATGATGGCACTTTTGGTTCATTTGTAGCTGGTTTTGCCTACTTCCCAGGCGCAAATGCGAGTGTAGATGGTACTGTTATGTTGGCTACTCAAATTGACCCTGGTGAAATTACACTTCCTCATGAGGTTGGACACGGACTTAATCTTTTTCATACTTTTGAAGGAGGTTGTGGAAATGCAGACTGTACCACAGATGGAGATAGAGTATGTGATACAGACCCTCACCAACAGGGGGATAATAATTGTAACCCAGGTGGAAACTCGTGTGGGGGTAGTGCAGAAGTTTTGACAAATTTTATGGCGTATTCGGGTTGTCAAGATAAGTTTACAGCAGATCAAAAAACTCGTGTGAGAGCTGCTTTAGAAACCCAACGTCCAGGTCTTATTACTTCTTTGGGAAGTGTTCCTCTTCCGACTTCGTTAGCAGCAGGAGCTTGTACACCAATAGGAGGAACTCCATCTGGTGGTTTAGGAATAAATAGAGTACGTTTTAATCAAATTGATGTTATTTCACTTTCAGCAGGTGTTGAAGGAAGTTATGTAGATAGAAGTTGTAGTCAAACAGCAACTGTATTGGCAGGAAGTACACACGAATTAAGAGTAAATAACATTACAGCCAACTCTCATAAAGTAAGAGCTTATATTGATTATAACAACAATGGAGATTTTACAGACGCAGGAGAAGAAGTTTTGACTTCTAATGCAGGAACAGAACATACAACAAATGTAGTTATTCCCACAACAGGAGTACCATTTAACCAACCTTTGCGTATGCGTGTTGTCGGAGATTTTGTAGCAAATGCAGACCCAACTTCATGCAGCGTAGGACAAGGACAAGCCGAAGATTTTTCAGTAATCATCGAAACAAACTTACCTTGTGATATTACCAACATTACAGCAGGAACACAAACAGCTTGCGACCCTACAACAAATCAATATACTCAACAAGTAACCGTAACCTATGCCAATGAACCTTCTAGTGGTAATTTGGTAGTAAACGGACAAGCATTTCCACTCACTACAAGTCCTCAAACTGTAACACTTACAGGATTAGATTCTGATGGTGCAGCCGTAGATGCAACAGCTACTTTTTCATCAAATGCAACGTGTCCTTTTACAGCAACAGCTTTGTTTACAGCACCTGCTGCTTGTGAGCCTAGAGTTACTTTAGGAACAATTACACCAACGACTTATTGTGCAGGAGAAATAATTAGTGTTCCTTTTACAGTTGGAGGAACATTTAATGCAGGTAATACATTTACAGCTCAATTATCTTCAGCAGGAGGAAATTTTGTTGCTTCTATTGCAACAGCAACAGGAGCAACAAGTCCAATAAGTATTACCATTCCTACAACAGCAGCAAATGGAACAGGATATAAAATACGTATTTTTTCTTCTAGCCCTAGTTTGGTTAGTAGTGAATCGCCAGCTTTTACTATTAATGCACTTCCTTCGGATAGAACAATAACTCCGATTCCTAATACAGTAAATGTAGGACAAAGTTCGGATATCAATATTGGAAACTCTCAAGTAGGAATAACTTATCAATTACAAAACATAACAGCAGGAAATACAAATGTAGGAACGCCAGTAGCAGGAACAGGAGGATTAATTTCAATTCCAACAGGAAACCTAACAGCTACAACTGACTTTAGAGTAATTGCAAAAAATGCAGCTAATTGTGAACGAATATTGAATACCACAACTGTAAATGTAGTCGTTCCTTGTACAATTTCAGCCATTACAGAGGGAACAACAGGAACTTGTGATGCTACAACAAATTTATACTCTAAAGAAGTAACCATTACTTATGTAGTTCCACCAACAACAGGAAGTTTAGTAGTAAATGGACAAAATTTTCCTATTACTACAAGCCCACAAACAGTAACACTTACAAATCTTACAGCAGATGGAAACCCAGTTGATGTAACAGCTTCTTTTTCAGCCGACGCAGCTTGTACATTCACACAAACGAGTGCTTTTACTGCACCTACTCCGTGTAACATTCCGACAATTAATTTAGGAGCAATTACACCAATAGCCTATTGTCCGACAGCAACTATTAGCGTTCCATTTACTTTTTCGGGAGCTTTTGGTGCAGGAAATACATTTACAGCTCAATTATCTGATGCAAGTGGAAGTTTTATAACTCCTTTGGCTACACAAACAGGGACTAGTCCAATTTCTCTATTTGTTCCTGCTTCGGCTACAGCTTCTGCAAATTACAAAGTTCGTGTAATTGGTTCAGATCCTTTTACTACAAGTGGAGATTTTGGAGTTACTGTTTTGCCTTTGCCTACTGATAGAACAATCGTAGCAAACCCTACTATTATAGCATTGGGAGCTTCTTCAAACATAGAAATTCCAACTTCTCAAACTACTGTAACTTACCAATTACAAGACGTTTCGAATGCAAATGCAAATATAGGAACACCACAAACAGGAACAGGAGGAACACTTGCTATAAATACAGTAAACTTAACTTCCACGACAGATTTTAGAGTAGTAGCAAGAAATAGTATTACAGGTTGTGAACGAATTTTGAATACAGTAACAGTTACGATAAATGCACCTGAAATAAATGTAGTGAGTAATTCTACTTCAATTTTGAATGGAGATGATACGCCAAGCCTAGCCGATAATACAGATTTTGGAAGTCAGCTTACTTGTGCTGGTTTTGTTCGCAAAACATTTACCATCCAAAATACAGGAACGTTAGATTTAATAATTACAGATATTACGCTTACAGGAACTGACTTTACATTTCCTACTCTTACTTTTCCTCTGACTATTGCAGCAGCAAATACTCAAGATGTTGTAATTACATTTGACCCTTCCGTCGATGGAAATCAAACTCAAACATTTACTATTTTGAGTAATGATAATGATGAAGCTACTTATACTTTTGATATAAAAGGAAGAGGAGAAGCAGATACACAAAATCCAACTATTACAGCACCTGCACCAGTAACAACGAATACAGATGCAGGAATTTGCACGGCTTCTGGAGTTGCTTTAGGAACACCAACAGCGAGTGATAATTGTGGAAGTCCGACGATTACAAATAATGCTCCTTTAGTTTTTCCAATAGGAACTACAAATGTAGTTTGGACAGCAACCGATGCAGCAGGAAATACAGCCTCAGCTACTCAAGTAATAACCGTTACAGATAATGAAAATCCAACGATTACAGCACCAACCGATGTAAATGTTAGTTGCCCTGCCGATGTAGTTTTGGGAACGCCAACTTCAAATGATAATTGTGGAATCAATAATACAACAAATGATGCTCCTACTACTTTTCTGTATGGCACAACAACAGTAGTTTGGACAGTAGAAGATTTTGAAGGAAATACAGCCACAGCTACTCAAACAGTAACAGTAAATGATACAGAAAATCCAACTATTTCAACTCCTGCTGATATTGCAGTAGGTTGTCCTCAAAATGTAGTTTTAGTTCCTCCTACGAGAACAGATAACTGTACTATTGAAAGTCTTACAAATGATGCACCGACAGTATTCCCACAAGGA
Source organism: Flexibacter sp. CG_4_10_14_3_um_filter_32_15 (assembly GCA_002784125.1). Taxonomy (GTDB): domain Bacteria; phylum Bacteroidota; class Bacteroidia; order Cytophagales; family Bernardetiaceae; genus Bernardetia. Next base: position 4,187 of record PFKD01000230.1, on the reverse strand, counting down.
ACAACTACGGTAACTTGGAGAGCAACAGACGAAGCAGGAAATATAGCTACTTCTTCACACACCGTAACGGTAAATGACGTAACAAACCCAACAATTACAGCACCTGCAAATCTAAATCTAAGTTGTACTGAAACGGTAGTTTTGGGAACACCAACTACAAACGATGATTGTGGAGTTGCAACTGTTACGAATAATGCTCCCACAACTTATCCATTAGGAACAAGTACAATTACGTGGACAGTAACAGATAATTCTGGAAATACAGCAACAGCCACTCAAACGGTTACTATTTCTGATACTCAAAACCCTACCATTACAGCTCCTTTGAGTGTAGTTGCTCCAACGGATGCAGGAATTTGTACTGCTTCAAATGTGGATTTAGGCACTCCCACAACGGCTGATAACTGTGGAGTTGCAACGGTTACGAATAATGCACCTTCTGTTTTTCCATTAGGAACAACAGACGTAATTTGGACAGTAACAGATAATGCAGGAAATACAGCAACAGCAACACAGCCAGTTTTGATTTTAGATAGAATTAATCCAACAATGGCAAATCCTATTCCTGTAAATTTACTGACAGATATAGGTGCTTGTACGGCAACTAATAATCTTACACCACCAGCAACAAGTGATAACTGTACGATTGCAAGTGTTGTAAGTAATGCACCTGCAACTTTCCCTATCGGAACTACAAATGTTCGTTGGATAGCGACAGATGGAGCAGGAAATACAGTAACTAGAACACAAGTTGTGAAAGTAACTCGTAACCCTGCATCAGTAAGGGTAACTATCTCATCACCTGATACCGTTATTTGTACAAATGAAACAACAAGATTCACAGCAACAGGTGCAACAAGTTATGTCTTTTATAGAAATGGGGTACAAGTTTCGACAAGTGCTACCTATGAGCCACCTATCGGAACATTCCAAAATGGTGATCAAGTTTGGGTAATCGGTCAGACAAATAGCTGCCCAGATACTACTCGTAAAATGACGGTCATTGTTAATCCTTTGCCAGTCGTTGATTTGGGAGTTGATAGATTCAAATGTAAATCTGATACAGCTCGTTTAACTCTTCCTGAAAACACCAATTATATTTTTGATTGGAAAAAGTTAGATGCGACAGGTACAGCCGTTTCAGTTGGAAATGGAAATAATACACTTTTAGCTTTAGATACAGGAACTTATTTTGTGAATGTTACTAATACAGTTACAGGTTGTAGCAATACAAGTAATAGAGTAAAAGTCAGAAATTATGATGATAATGTAGTTGTAGATTTGGGAGAAGATAAGACAATTTGTAATCCTGCTAATTTGCCTTACCGACTTGTAGGAAGTGATTTATCACACCTTGCAGGAACGACTTATGAATGGTATATAGCAGGAGAAAATACAATCATTGGTTCAGATTCCGTTCTTGATGTTACAGCAGAAAATACATATAGTGTTGTCGTTCAAGACCCACGAGGTTGTAGAATAAGCGATACCATTCGTATAAATTTTGCACCCACTCCAGATTTTATCATTACAGGACACGAAAATCCAAATTGTTCTACTTTTGATACCCTCAGAATAGAACGTACAAATGTCAGAAATATGACAATTAATTGGTCTGGAAATGGAATTGTTTCTCTATCAGATTCGAATAAAGTTGCAATCGTTAATGTAAGTGGAATTTATACAGCAACTGTTACTGATAATAATACAGATGCAAATTGTTCTTATACACAATCAGTAGAAGTATTTGTTCGTCCGAATATTGAATTAGGACTTTCAGCGACTAATGATGTACTTCGTCTTTGTGAAGGAGATTCATTAGTTTTAGATGCTTTTCGTCCAGAACATAATACTAATTTTAATTATCAATGGCGAATAATTGAAAACAACCAAGTAGTTTCTACCAATTCAAAAATTGCTATCAATTACGGAATGGTAAATAATTATACTTCAAATCGTTTTGAGGTAAAAGTTACTGACCCAAATCTCACAGGTGGTGGTTCTTGTAGCATAACTGATACGGTTACTGTTCGTTTTGATAGAAAAACAAGCATTCAGATTGATTCTACATTTATCAAAACACTATGTTTAGGTCAAATGCAAACACTTACAGCAACTGGCGCAGATGCGTACACATGGAGCAACGGAGCAACCACTTCAACTATTGAAATTACACCGACAGAAGCAGGATATTATACCTTTATCGTAAATGGAACTTTCAATTCTCCTAATCTTTGTGGTGCAAGTGCAGATACAATCAAATTTAGAGTAGTCAATGTTCCTGAATTATCTGTTCCTGAAACGCTTGTAATTTGTGAAAATGATTCAGTTGAAGTAGATGCTTTCTTGCCTTCTCATCAGCCTCGTTATATTTACGAATGGACAAACGAAATAACAGGAGAAATAATTGATACATTGGCTCTTCACGTTTTCAAACAAGATTCTACAAATATTACCTATCAACCTCAAACTTTCAAAGTAGGCGTTTATGATACGTTAGGTGGTGGACGTTGTGGAACAGAAAGCCTAATAATAGTTACTTTTTCACGAAGTGCAACACCAACTATTACAGCATCGGATACGCTTGTTTGTGTAGGCGAACAAATTACACTTACAGCAGAAGGAGCAACTAATTTTAGATGGAATACAGGCGAAACCACGCAATCAATTACGGTTTCTTCCGATTCGGCAGGAATATTTAGATATACTGTTTTGGGAAGTTATGGCGATGGACAAAATGTTTGTGATAGCTTAGGAACAAGCATTTTGGTTCAATTTAAAGACGTTCCTACAATTAAACTCAACCAAAAAGATACAGTCAGCATTTGTGTAGGCGATTCTGTTCAGTTTATTGCAAGTGGAGGAGCTTCTTATGTTTGGTCGCATTCTCCTGCTGAAATAGGCGATACAGTTGTAGTTTATCCAACCGATACGACGATGTATGTCGTTACAGGGTTTGATACGTTGGGTTGTTCTTCTACTGATACGGTCGTTGTTTTGGCTCAACCTCAAATTGATTTGGGTGCAGACCAGCAGCTTTGTAAAGGTGATACTACGATTATTGGTGCGCCTCGTCCTTATGGTGCGACGTATTTGTGGAGTACAGGAGCAACAACTGATTCAATTACAGTTACCTTTGGAGGAAAATATTTTGTAGAGGTAAAAATTAATGAGTGTAGCTATACAGATACAGTCAATATTTCTTATATCAATCCACCAAAATTAACAGCAGTAGATACAGTTCTTTGTTTTGAAGATGAAGAGTCAAGATTAATTTTCCACGAATTAGGAGTAAAAATCAGAAACTATGATTCTATGGCAAGATACCGTTACCAATGGCTTGATGAAGCTGGAGAAATTGTAGGCGAAGATTCATTATTAAGAACAAAATACGGAGGAAATTATTTAGTCAGAGTAACAGCAGAATACGAAACATCTTGTAATGCAATGACAAGTTTGGTAATAAAAGCAAGCTGCGAACCTGAACTTTATATTCCAACAGCATTTACACCAAATAATGATGATTTTAATGATGAATGGGAGCTTTTCGGACGTTATTATTCAAATCTTCGTGTCAAAATTATTGACCGTTGGGGAATGACTATGCACGAATCTTATACTGAAAGTTCGTCTGATGAAATTGATTTATGGAATGGAATGTATAAAGGAAAACAAGTTCCTGCTGGGGTTTATTATTACGAAATCACGTATAATAGTCCTGCCGATAATAGCCAAACTATCAAACGAACAGGAGCAGTTACTGTGATTTATTAATTTAAAAATTTATAGTTTTATGAAAAGCACAAGAATATTTCATTTTAAATGTTATATTTTTGTGCTTTTACTTTTTATCTCTTCTTAAATTTTCAAAATGAATACAGCTAAATTATTTGGAATAAGTTATTCAAACCGAGATTTTTCTCAAAAAGATGCTTGGGGAAAAAATCAATTTAATTCTTCTTTTCCAGCTTCTCTAGCTGCCTATTTAGAAAGTAAAAATTTGGAGAGTATTTATTTGATTTTAGATGAAAATTTAAAAATTCAACACGAAAAAATAACTACTTAATACAAAATACTATTCGAATAAGTCAATTTTAAAGCCATTTTCTTAAAAAAACGTATTTTAATTAGCTACGCTGACTTTTAGTTCTTTGTGTTCCTCTGTGAACTCTGTGTTTTAAAAAAAG
>PFKD01000255.1 GCA_002784125.1 Flexibacter sp. CG_4_10_14_3_um_filter_32_15 | reverse complement strand
TTTTTTTCGTGCGTTTGCCCTACTGAAAAACTAAAAGGAAAAAATATACGTTCGTTTACACTTATTTTTGAGCCTTATTATTATGAAATTCTTTGGGTTAGAGTAGTTGCTGTTTTAATGATTTTGTTTTTAATTGGTCTTACTACTATTTTAATTATCAAAGATAGAAAATCAAGAAAGCTAATTAGAGAGCAAAAAGAGTTAGCAGAAAAGTCAAGAAATGAAACTGAAAATCTACGTTCTATGCTGGCTCATGATTGGAGAAATGGTTTGCACGTTTTGAATAGTATAGGAAAAACAAAATTAGAAGATTTATTAATTAATGAAAAAACACAGTCAAAGTTCAAAGATTATCAATTAGAAATAACTGCACTTGTTAGTTATCTCAAAATAATTACGAGCAGAAATTCAGAAATTAAAGAAGTAGGATTAGAGTTATTCAAAAAAGTAGCAGAAGATATATGCACTATTCATAAAAGAAAAGATATATCTATTTCTGTTTTTTCTAATTTAGAATTGGGAAAAGACAAAGAAAATTCTTTAGAAAACGAACGAAAAAATTTACAAGTTTTGGCAATGATTGTAGGAGAACTGGTCAGAAATTCATGTAAATATGCTTTTCCTTCAATAGCAGAAATACATCAGCCAACTATAGAAATACATGTAATACAAAATGAAGATAATAGTTTGCATATTTACTACAAAGATAATGGAATAGGAATACAAGATAAAGAAGTAAAAGAAAATTCATTAGGGCTCAAACTGACAGAAAAACAGATTAAAAAATACGATGGAACTATTAAAATAGAAAATAATATTCCTTCTGGAGTCCATATTACTATTTATTTTGATAGAATGTATTTTGAATCTGTATAAACAAAAATACTTATGAATATTATTGTATTTGAAGACGAAGATTTTTTTATAGAAAGTTTTGAAGAAACTTTAAATGAACTTGGTCATGAAGTGTTAGCAACTTATTCTCATTTTAGGGAAGATAAAGAACTACTAAAAATAGAGCAAAAACTTCATAGAATAGATGCTTTTTTGATAGATATTGGTCTTATAGATGGCTCAATGTCTGGTTTTAGGGTGGCAAAATATGCACAAAAAAAACATATTCCTTTTATCTTGATCACCGAACAAGATGATGAAAGATTGCCAACAGATTTGAAGTTTCATAAGGAAGCAAACCTCCGTTTTGATAGACCTATTTTCTTGAATAAGGTTGTATATGAAGATTATCCTGAAAAAACATTAGCTAGTGCATTACAAAGTGTGGAGTTAGCTATGCCTAATATCATTATTAACACTCATAAATTTAATGCTAGAGAGCTGCTTTGGGTACATAGTAAAGGTGGAATAATGACCTATAAACTTACTTTGGGTATAGTGAGAGAATGTACAAATCTCACCCTTGATGATTTTGTAGTAAGAGGACGAAATTGCTATTTCAAAACCTATTATAAGATGGGACATAATTATGTAATCAATCTAGCACACATCAAAAGTTTTTGTAAAGACTATTTGGAGAATACAGCAAAAGAAAAAAATAAATACAATTACATTCCGTGTTTTAATGAAGACAAAATACCTCCTAACTTAGAAAATAATGAAGTTTGTGATTTAGAAAACTGGAAAGTAGGAGCAGGAAGTGTCAAAAAGTTTAAGCAGATTTGGGAAGAAATACACTCCTAAAATTACTTTTCGCCTGCGTATTTTTACTTTACGAACGCACATTTTTTTAACTTACTTTATTATTATTTAAAAATTGTCTGCTAATTAAAAGTTTCTTTACTTGTCATCAGAAAATTAATTTTAACCAAAATTACGATTCTCTGATGAAGAAACTTACACTAATTTTTTGGCTGCTTTTTTTGAGTACGTGCTTTTCATTTACTCCTCAAAACTCAATTTCTCAAAAATTTATTTTGGACTACAACGCAGAAGAACAAATCGTTTTTTCTTCTTCATCTGTCCGTGTCTTGAAGTTTGGAGATGGAAGTTATTCTATAAAAGCAAAAAATGCCTATTCTGAAAATTTGGGATATGTTCAAGTCGAACTCTTGCTTTTTACTTTTCAAGAGGGAGATTATTCATTTACCAAAAGTGCAGAACATCCTATTTTGACAGGAAAATACGGAATCAATTTTCATTCTCAATTAGACAAAAGCTATGTTACAAAGGGAAGTATTACCATCACAAATTCTACTGAAAACTACTCTATTAGTGGAGCTTTTGAAGGCATTACAGTAGAAGGAAAACGGATTGAAGGTTCTTTTGAGAATGTAGCTATTAATTAATTTTCTACGTGCTTATTTATTTTAATTTACAATTTAACTTATTTTTATTATGACACGATTTGCGATCATTCTATTCCTGTTTTTATGTAGTTGTTTTTCTATTAACGCACAAAGTATTGAGCTAGATTATGATGGAAAAAAGACTGTTGTTTTTGAAAATATAAATGTCTTACCAAATCATATTGTACAAACAAATACCTATTTTAATTCTGAATATATAGAAGTAGTCTTTAAAGTTACTTCTTTAGAGATAGGAAAATACGAGTTAGTATTCAAACCTAACTTTGATGATGAAATAGCAATGGAAGGAGATTATTTTTGTTATGTAACTTCAGATATAGATGATATGATGCCATTTAAAGAAGGTTTTATAGAAATTACTTCTTCTAATAACGGATTAGTTTCTGGGAGCTTTCAGGGTAAAAGTCCACAAGGACAAACTTTTAAAGGCACATTCAAAGATATCAAAATAGAAAATTAAAAACTGTTTTTTTGGGTAAAAAAAACGATTCCATGACAAAATTATCAATTTCTTTAAATTATTTATTAACCTAAAATTAATTCAATTATGGGTATTTGGGAAAAATCTTACGATCCTGCTTATAAGAAAGTAATAAAAGTATATGATAGATATGGCAAAGACATATCATCACAACATGTTGCTGAAGATTCTTTAGGCTGGGACGATGCTGGAAATCATAAAACGAAAGTGTATATAAGCCGTTCTGTTCCTGCTGGAGCAAGGGTAGTAATTAAAAGCTACGTACACGGAGAACTTCGCAGCACTAATGAAATATAATCTGCCTTAAAATAAAAACTATTTATTCAATCCTAAAACCAAAAAAATTATGACAGGAGAAAAAGTAACCTATTGTAGAAACTGCCAAGCTACAAAAAAAGGACACAAAACATATTTATGTACAAACAAAAATTATATGAAAACTTATTGTGATAAAACAAAAAAAGCAATGTGGGGAGATTGTCCATACTGTGGATTAGGTACTTATCGTACTTTATCAACAGTCGTTTAATTCATTATTCATTCTCTAAAAAAACACATTAAAGGTTATCAACTACATTTTGTGTTGATAGCCTTATTTCAAAATACTACTACTTCATCATCAAAACTTCATCATTATGAAAAATATATTTCTACTCCTACTATTCAATTTATTCAGTTATTCTCTACTAGCTCAAACTACTGACTTACAAAAAGGCTTAGTAGCTCATTATCCATTTAATAAAACAGATAATAACACAAAAAATAAAGGTGTTGATTTTACAAAAGATTGTTTCGGAAATGCAAACCAAGCAGGCGATTTTGATGGAAAAAGCTATATAGATTTGGGAAAGTTAGATTTGAAAGACGAATTTACGTATGCCGTTTGGTACAAAACGACTTCTAAAAAAGACAAAAACCCAATACTTTCTACTCGTCATTCGGAAGATGTAGCTTCACTTACAGTTTTCTTGAATAAAGGAAAAATACAAGCAGCTTTAGAAAGTAATACCATAAACACAGAAAAAGGAACAACAGGAACAAGAAATGACGGAATGTGGCATTTTTTCGTAGTAACGCATAAAGGAGGTTATTTCAGAATTTATACCGACGGAACATATTTGGGTTCTATAGTCAATTCAAATCCTATTACAGAAAATCAATCTTTACACGCAGGACACCATGGCATTTGGGAAAAGTCTAAAAATGGTTTCTTTGATGGTCTTTTAGATGATATTCGTGTGTATGATAGGGTTTTGGATAGAGATGAAGTGAAAGAATTGTTTGAGTTGGTAGAGAATAAAAATACAGTTGTTTCAAATAATAACTCTGTTTCTGTTTCAAATAACACTACTCAAACTAATTCTATAACAACTACCGTTGAGAAAAAAACAGATGTACAAACTACAAAAATTACTCTTGACCCTTATTATGAAAGAATAATTGAACAGGCTGATATCATAATAAGAGGTCGTGTATTTGATAAGAAACAAGAAGGTTTATCAGCAGCTACCATAAAATATAATTCACAAAGTGGTACAAGTGCTGATTTATATGGAAAATTCAAATTGAATTTAAAGCCTAATACTTATCCAATGAGTTTTAGTTGGGGAGGCTTTAGTGTTCAAAAAAACATAAAAATTGAAGCAGGAAAATCATATAGTCTTCTCATAATGCTTACAAAAAACAAGAAAAAAACATTTTCATATTGTAACGTAAAAGAAAATGAAGACGAAGAAATAGAATTATTTAGAAGAATATACAGCAACCATAATCTAGCTGATATAGAAACTTATTTTAGTAGATACAAACAACCAAAAGGAAGGTTTAGAATTACTGTCAAAAGTATAAAAAATGAAGTAGAAGCGTATCAAAAAGCTATAGAGAAAAAAGACTATGAAGAATTAGAAAGATTCTCACGCACATATCCTAAAAGTAGATATAATAAGGATATAGAAAAATACTTTGCTAAGATAAAAGAGGATATTGATAATGGTACTTTTACAGGTTATGCTAAGTATGTGGAAGGAGATGATTATTACATTGGAGAATGGAAAGAAGGTAAACCTCATGGAAAAGGTACAAGTATGCAAGATGGACGGAAATATGTCGGAGAATGGAAAAACGCATTAAAAGATGGAAGGGGGATACTTTACTTATCTAATGGAGATAAATATGAAGGAGAGTGGAAAGAAGATGAGTATCATGGACAAGGAACGTATTATTATACATTAGGTAGCAAGTATGTAGGAAATTGGAAAAAAGGTAAAAAGAATGGAAAAGGTAGTTATTATTGGACTAATGGAGAAAAGTATATAGGAAATTGGGAAAAAGGTAAAAAGAATGGAAAAGGTACTTATCATTGGGCTAATGGAGAAACATATTATGGAGATTGGAAAGAAGGCAAAAGACATGGAAACGGTATGGCAGCCTATTCTAACGGCAAAAAAAAATATGATGGAGATTATATAAATAGCAAATCACACGGAAAAGGTAAATATTATCGTAGAGACGGTTCTTTATGGTATGAGGGAAGTTTTGTAGATGGAAAATATCAAGGCTGGGGCATAGAGTATGACAAAGATGGGAATAAAAAATATGAAGGAGAATGGAAAAATGACGAATATCATGGACAAGGCACAAGGTATTACGAAAACGGCAGAAAATATGTAGGAGGCTGGCAAAATGGGGAAAGAAAAGGAAAAGGAACAGTATATGCAGCAGACGGTTCACATATCATAACAACCACATATTAAAAATATTATTGAAACCCTCCAACAATTAAGTAGCGAAGGGTGCATAACAAATTGTCGCACAAAAGAAAATAAAAACAGGGTTAGGTAGCATACAACTAATTGAAAAAACGACAATTTGTTATGCACCCATAGCGAATGCTGAAAAGCTATCGATTTGGGAGTATCCCAAACAAAATCAGAAATTCCAAACAAAAAAAAGGAATTTCTGACTTTTACATTTACAAAAAAAAAGTACCTAAATCTCATCTCCAATCAAATTAGCCACCAAGAAAAAAACAAAAAACCTTATAGGTTAAATCATTCAAAACTTCAATTTCTCTAGTTTCAATTTTTTAGCGACCTCTTCCAAATCTCTCACAACAGGTTCTAAAAGAGGAATTCCATTTTTAAGACGATACGCTCTGCTTTCTAATTCGGGTTCTCCCGGTATGATTACTCTTTGATTTTCATCGATAGGAGTGGCACTTTTAAAACGACGAATCCAATTATCCATGTGAGCTTTGAATTCTTCTTTCGGACGAAAACCATCCACTCGCATCGCACCCAAAAAATGCCCCAAACCTTGTCCCACAGGGTCAGACGGCAAAGGCAAAAAACTAACAAAAGGAGGAGCCCAAGGTCCATAACCTGCCCCAGAAAGCACAGCCGAAAGAATATCAACAGCCGAACCCAAACAATATCCTTTGTGATTGCTGCGTGTGGGGTCAGAACCCAAAGGCAAAAGCGCACCACCATCTTTTAATGCTGCTGCATCATTGGTTGTATTTCCATTTTTATCTTGCACCCAACCAGTAGGAGCATCTTCATTTTTACGTTGTAGAATTTCTAGTTTTCCATTGGCAACCGTTGTAGTTGCAAAATCAGCCACAAAATCATTTTCTTCTCCTGCTGGAATGGCTATTGCAATCGGATTTGTTCCCAACATACGCTCTTTTGAGTGTGTCGGTGCGACAAGTGGACTTGCATTTGTCATTGCCCAACCTATCATATCTTTTTCTGCTGCCAACATAGAATGGTAGCCTGCAATTCCAAAATGATTAGAGTTTTTGACAGAAATCCAACCCGAACCGACATTTTCAGCCTTCTCAATGGCTACTTGCATCGCCTTTGGCGCAACCACTAAACCCAAACCTGCATCTGCATCAATGGTAGCCGTACTTGGTGTTTGATAGGTTATTTTCCAGTTTGGAGTAGGATTTATACGACCTGCTTCCCACAGACGTACATAGCCAGTAAGACGAGCCACACCATGAGAATCTATTCCACGCAAATCAGCAGCTAATAAAACATCAGCAGCCAACAAAGCATCATCTTTGGGGCAACCCATTTGTATAAAAACATCAATTACAAATTCTTTTAGCGTTGTATCTTTTATAATAAACATAAACTTTTCTTTATTTTTTTCTTTTTGGAAAGAGGAATAAGGGATAAATTTTTGAATGATTCAAAATTAAGAAAGAAAATTTGAAATAGATATAAATTATAGAATAATTAAACATTATCACGGTTTTTTACAGCACAATTACCAGCAATTTAGCAAAAATCAAATCGTGCTTATTTTTCCATAGCGATAAGTTTGCAAACCTATCGCTGTGGAAAAATGAACTTCACAAAATTAACTGTGATAACGTTTATTATTCAGTCTGAAAAATCAAAAAAAACTAAAATGCTGAGTTAATAAAGGATATAAAATTATTTATCTCAACAAAATCAGTACAATTTACGTTTTTAAAACTAAATTCTTTAAATTTATACTTTATATTCAAATCAGTTAAAATCAATCACACTAATTAATCAACAATTATATGGCTTTCGGATTTTTTAAAAAGAAGAAAAAAGAAGAAGATAAATCACCTCATTATGACCCAAATCATATCCGAATTACGGATATTCGTGTCGGTTTTTTCTTAGAATATGATGCAAGAACGTGGGAAGTAGCCGAAGAATATGAATATGACTGGGGCGATAATGAGTTTTCGTATTCATACTTATTGCGTAGTTCTGATAGCGAAATTTATTTAAGTTTAGAAGATGAAGGAGAATTAGAAATTGCAATTACTAACAAAATTCGTTTGATGAAATTAGGCGAAGATTTGGATGACCAAATTGCAGAAAACGAACGTCCTCCAAAAACAATTACTTACGAAGGCGTAAAATACTACCGTGATAATGAAAGCCCTGGGTATTATAGAAACACAGCCACAACAGAACGTGAAAAATCTGTTGAGATGATTACATGGGATTATTACGATGATGATGAAGAAAAAGCTATTTTTATAGAACAGTTTGGAGAACGTGATTTTGAGGCATACATTGGAGAATATGTAGAAGAATATGAGTTTTCTAATATTATTCCTTCTAGCGAACCCCCTACTATTTTGTAATTCTATTTTAGTCAAAATTCAAACTAACATTTACCAAAATTTATCTTATTAGTTACTTTTAAATCAATTTTATAAAAAATGAAAAATCAATATCTTCAGCATATTTTAGTTGCTTTTTTAATCGTTTTTTCGGCTGCTTTCCTTACTTCTTGTGGAAGTTCTGAAAAGGTAGTCAAAGATCCAGTCGATAATTATACTCGTGATTTGGGCAAGTACAAAACGTATTCTGTCATTTTGCATGACATGGACTTAGAAGAAAATACCTTTAGTAGTGATGTTCACAAACACCAGTACAAATTTATTTTGCCTGCAAAAGATACAACAGGTGGAAAAATAGTACGTGATTCTCTTTCAGGTTGGGTTACTGTTTCAAAAGAAACATTCAACAAAAACCTAGACAATATGGGAATGGAACTTTTATCCAAAAGTGAAGATGGTAAAGTTTCAAAAATCCCTTCCCCTCCTGGATATAATAATTATGTAGGAAATCAGCGTTATGGTTCTTGGCAAACAAACAGTAGTGGAAATAGCTTTTGGGCTTTTTATGGTCAGTATGCTTTTATGAGTAGTATGTTTGGAATGATGAATAATCGTCCGATTTATCAGAGTTCATACAGAGATTATAATCAAAACTATAGAGGCTCAAAACCTTATTACGGCACTACTTCCTCAACTGGACAACGTGCGTATGGCTCGGGTTCGGCTCATTCACAATCTATGAACTCAAAGAGTAGATTCAAATCAAATGTTTCTAGTAAAGTTTCTCGTAGTAGCTCAGGATCTTACACTCGTTCTAGTGGGTCGTCATCATCTTCTCGTTCTAGTAGAAGTACAGGTTCATCTTCTCGTTCTCGTTCTTCTTCAGGGGGTGGAAAATAAAAGGATGATTTCATTTTTTCCATATTTAGAATTTTTATAACTAAATCCTTTTCTAATTCAATATTGAATTAGAAAAGGATTTTTTTTAATGTGTATATTTGCAGAGTAATTGACAAAATAACTTCAAATAGAAAACATAGTTGCTTGATTTTTAATCAAACTCTAAAAATAAAGATAGTATTCAATGAATAATCCAGAAACAACGTTAGTAGAAAATACAAACTCTTCTTTGCCCTCTTTTCCTTCTGCTAGTAATGCAAAAGAAATGGGGGTTTTAGATCATTTGGAAGAATTGCGTTGGCATCTCATTCGTGCTGTGTTGGCTATTTTGGTTTTTACGGCAGTTGCTTTTGTAGCAAAAGATATTGTTTTTGGTAAAATTATTTTAGGTCCTTCAAAGAGTAATTTTTTTACTTATCAGTTTTTTTGTCAGCTCTCTAGCCTTACTTGTATTGATACTTTGCCTTTTATTTTGCAAAATCGTGTCATGACAGGGCAGTTTACGATGCACATTGCTGCTTCGATAGCTTTTGGTTTTATGTGTGCTTTTCCTTATGTTTTTTGGGAAATTTGGCGTTTTGTTGCACCTGCATTATACAACGATGAGCGAAATGTAGCACGAGGAGCAACTTTTTTTGTGTCCCTTTTATTTGCTATTGGTGTTCTTTTTGGCTATTTCTTGATTACTCCTTTGTCTATTAATTTTCTTTCTAATTATCAAGTTGATGCCACTATTCTCAATGAAATTGATATTTCTTCTTATGTAACGACGGTCGCTATGCTGACTTTAGGCTGTGGACTTATGTTTCAACTTCCTATTGTTGTCTTTTTCCTTTCTCAAGTCGGAATTGTTACGCCTGAGCTTATGAAAGCCTATCGCAAACATTCGGTTGTCGTTATTTTGTTTGTTTCTGCTCTCATTACTCCTCCAGATGTGATTAGTCAGTGTTTAATCGGAATTCCAATTTGGGTTTTGTATGAAATGAGTATTCTGATTTCGGCCTCTATTCAAAAGAAAAGAAATTTAGCGATTGCAAAAGCAGAAAAATTAAGAGAACAAAATCAAAGATAAGATTTTAGGACTTTCACAGAGCCAATAGTTTGTCATTTTTTTATAAAAAGTATTGGAGACTTAGGAAAAGTGTATTTTTGAACAAACCTACTAAAAATTATGAGAAATTATACAGAATATAGTGCTACTCTACTCTCTTGTATCAA
>PFKD01000327.1 GCA_002784125.1 Flexibacter sp. CG_4_10_14_3_um_filter_32_15 | reverse complement strand
ATAAAAAGTTTCGTGCGTTTACCCTAAAAGTTTTCAAGTCGTCTTTTTATTTCCTTAAAGTAAGTTATAGCATTGAAATTTCTGTCTATAATTTCATTACTTTTACGATAGCTATTTGGTAGTAATATGCAAAGAAAATGAAAGCTACTTAATTCTAGCTTATTCAAGTAAAAGCTATCCAAGAATAAATAGTTCAAATAACCAATAAACACACAAATCATTAAGAAATGAAATTAGACAACTATTTAAGGCGAATTAATTTTCGGCAAACACCAAAAAACAACCTACAAACGCTCAACGAATTGCACAGAAAACATGTATTTGCTATTCCTTTTGAGGATTTGGATATACATTTGAAAAAACCTCTAAAGATTGATGTAGATTCATTGTATGAAAAAATAATTGTAGAAAAACGAGGCGGATTTTGTTATGAATTAAATTATTTATTTTATAATCTTCTCAAAGAAATTGGGTTTGATTGTCAAATTGTATCCTCAAGAATGTACGATAAAAGAGAAAATGTAGGCTGTGAATTTGATCATTTATCAATCTTAGTAAAACTAGAAGAAGATTGGCTAGTTGATGTAGGCTACGGAAATCTTTTTACAGAACCTATGAAAATTCCTACAAAAATTGATGATTATGTTTATAAAGATAGAGATGCTATCTACAAAATAAGCCAGTCGAACAACTCAAAATTTGTATTGTCAGAATCTAAAAAAGGCTATAAATTCAAAAAAATCTATGCTTTTGACACAATACCTAGAAAAATTGAGGAGTTTTATGAACAGATTGACTTCAAACAGTATTCGCCAGCATCTTATTTTGTAAAGAATAGAATTTGTACTATTCCAATAGAAGAAGGCAGAATTACCTTATTCAATAACAAATTTATCAAAACGATAGGTAAGAAAAAGGAAGAACGTACTATCCAAAGTGAGGAAGAATTTTATCAAATTGTGAGAGAAGAATTTGATATGAATGTTTGGGAAGAAAGTTTTTGTCAGAATTAAAAAACTCTGATTAAACGTTATCACGGTTATTTATGGGGCTAATAATTAGCAAGTTATAGAAAATCAAAACATTCGTATTTTTCCGTAACGACAGGTTTGCAAACCTGTCGTTACGGAAAAATAAACATTGCCAAATTAACTGTGATAACGTTTATTATTCAACTTGATAAATCAAATTGGATTTTATTAAAGCTAAAATCTATACTTGACTTTTTACCCATTCAAAATACTCTTCATTTATGTCTATTTCCCAAAAAGCAATGCAAGGCGTATCATAAGAATGATATTGTTCTAAAAAGCGAGTAACTTTTTTTGTCTTTTCAGTTAATGTCTTAGCTATTAAAACTTGTTCGGTGTCGTTTTCGATGTTGCCCTGCCAAAAATAACAGCTTTTTATGGGCATCGAATTAGTACAGGCTACTAATTTTTTGTCTAAAAGTAGCTTTGATAAATGCAAAGTTTCGTCTTCATCTTTGCAAGGAACATAAAAAAGGGCAAGTTTTGGCAAAACAGAAAATGAGTTTAGGGATTAGAAAATTAGTAAAAAATGTCTTATTTATATTTACTTTTGATCTCATAAATCTAACTCCTAGCCTTATTCTACCAATCTCCATTACTCTCATCAAAAAAGTCTAACTCATTTTTTTGAACCTCTTTTCTTCCAGTCTTATTGATATAATAACGCTCTCCATCTTTTTCGACAAGTGCCTGTCCAGTTGTTCCAAAACTTTCAGCAGATTCGTAAATAAAAGGAATTATTATCTTTCCTGCTTTATTGACATATCCCCATTTTTTACCTTTACGGACAGCTATGGGTTCTTCTTCTGTTGTTCCTACATCGTCATATTCTGTACCAATTACCTCTTCTCCATTTTCATTTATAAATCCTTTTTTGTTATTTTTGGCTACTTCTAAAAGTCCACTAATAAAAACAGAACTTACGGAGGAATAACGATTTGGGTTTATTTTTTGTTCTCCATTGGTACGCAAATCTATAAAACCGTATTGCAGTCTTTCATTTATTTTTTCGGCTACGATAATAATATTTTCGTTGTTTGTAAAACGAATTTGGTCATATTCAATAGGAATAATTTCTTCTCCTTTGTGATTAATCATTCCCCATTTTCCATTTTTCTTAACCTCTGCTTTTCCATTTTTGAAGTTTCCAGCTTGCTCAAATTCAATAGGTAAAATAATTTTTGCGTCTGTACTCACATAGCCATTTTTACCATCCAAAGTAACTTTTGCATACCCTTCTGAAAAGTTATCAATTTGGTCATAAATAATAGGAATAAGTATTTTTCCTTCCATATCAATCATTCCCCATTTTCCATTGCGTTCTACTTTTGCATAACCTGCAAGAGGTTCTACATCTTCTCCAAAATCAGAACTTTTAGGATAAATATAAAAAAAAGATTCTGCATTATCGTATTCTATCGGAATTACAATCGTTTCGGTTTTTGTATTAAAATAACCATATTTTCCTTCTTTTTTAACTCGTTTCATAATAGCATTATTTGCCATTAACATATAATCTACATCGTCAAAGTTATATTCAATGATTTCATTTTTGCTATTTAGGTAATTCCAAGTGCCATTTCTCTCCAAAAAGATTCTATTTCTGCCTACTGTTGAACTTGTTTTATCATAAGCAAAAGGCATGACGTTTTCATTATCTACGTGTAATCCCATTTTTTGATTTGTTTCGTTTTCTGTCCACATAAATGGTATTTCGTCCATGTCAATGAAAATATCTGAAGCAGAAGCAACTTGTAAATAACGATTTCCAAATTTATCAATCGATTGCCAATCATCACCGTATTTTACCCAGCCTTGCTCATCTAAAAAAGGCAAGGCATCGTCATAATTAAATTCTATAAATGGACTTCCACTAATGGAAATATATCCCCATTTTCCATTCTTTTTTACGGCTGCAAAACCTTCTGAAAATGAATAAGCCTCTTCAAATTTTGGTGCGATGAGCCAGTTTCCATCTGCTGATAAATAACCGTATTTTGATGTTTCTTTATCATTGTTGTCGTTTTTAGTAGTTTCTTGTGCCAGTGCAAGTCCGTTTTGAAAAGATTCTACCATTTTATAGCTTGGTTCTATGAGCCATTTTCCATTTTTATCAATAAAGCCCCATTTTCCATTTTCTTTTACGGCTGCAAATCCATTAGAGAAAGGCTTTGCATCTTGATATTTTTTTCTTAGTTTTTTTCCTTTTTCATTTAGATACGTATAAGTTCCGTTATGATATTTGGCAATCGCAAAACCATCAGAATACGGATAAATATAATCCCAATTAAATTTGGTCATTGGTTTTCCTTCTCGTTTGATTACACCAAAGTTTCCATTACTACGAGCTACTGCTTTTCCTCTAAAAAAAGTACCAATTTCATTATAGGCAACAGGAAGAGTAATTTTGCCTTCCGAATTCATTAATCCTACTTTTCCATCTTTATAAACCTTTAAATAGTCATTGCTTAGTTTTTCTATTTTGTCATAAATAGCCTCTTGCAATACTTTTCCTGTCGGACTGATTGCGCCCCAATGTTTGTTTTTCTTTACCAAAATAAGATTATTTTTATAAAAAATATCAACCTCATCATATTGTGTAGGAGCAATTATTTTTCCGTTTTCTCCCATAAAACCATATTTATTTAGCTTTCTTATCCAAGCCAAATTTTTAGTAATAAAGTGAATTTCATCGTATTCTAAAGGAATAACTAGTTCTTCTTTTTCATTGATTGCGCCCCAATGGTCGTTCTTTTTTACGTTTGCAATACCATTTTCAAAGTTTTTTATTTCTTGATAAATAATAGGTACAACTAATTTTCCTTCTTTATCTATCAAACCAAAAAGGTCATTTTGATGTACTTTTGAGAGTCCGTCCACAAAGGGTTCATAGATTGGATAAGATGATTTGAAAATTTCTTTTCCTGTTTTATCAATAAAAAACCAGTCTTTGCCTTTTCTAACTGCTCCTAATCCTTCTGAAAAATACTTAGCTTCATCATAAATAAAATCTACGACAGTTTCTCCTTTTTCATTGATATACCCCCATTTGGAAACATTATTTTTTGTACTTTCTTCGGTTCTAACTTCTGCTACACCTTCGTAAAAAAAAGGAATATCTTTATAAATTATTTTGACCACTTCGTTTCCTTCTTGGTCTATCTTGCCCCAAAGTCCATTTTTCTGAACTAAAGCAGTTCCCTTTTCAAAATCTTTTGCATTTTCATAAACGAATGGAATAACTTCTTCTCCTTTTTTATTGATGAACCCATATTTTCCATTTTTTCTGACATAAGCTAATCCTTCTGAAAAATTATAGGCATCTTCATAAACTAAATCAATCGCCAAATTACCTTCTAAATCAACAAAACCGACAAGGTTATTTTTCTGAACTCTAGCCATTCCATTTTTGAAAGGATAGGAATAAGAGTATTCAAAGGGAACAATAGATACATTTTGAACATCAATAAAACCAGTCCTGCCTTCCAAACGAGCCACAGCTCTTCCTTCTTTGAATGCACCTAATTCTTGATAAATAATTGGAATAAAAGGTGTATTCTCTTCTGTAATATATCCCCAGCGTCCATTTTTTTGGACACGAGCTACTCGTACTGTATTATTTTCGGAATCTTTGATTTTTTCGAAATCTAAGGCTTGTGAATAATGAGCAGAAATCAGAATCATTCCTGTTTTTTTATCTTTGTAGCCATATTTTTGTGTTTCTCCATCATCACTACTTTGGTGAAAAGGAACTAAATCTTGGCTATATAAATTGCCAGAAAAGGGTATAGAGAGAAAAAATAGACAAACTGCAAAAGCCAAAATCACAAACAGTTGGCAAGTAGCGAAAAAACGAGTAAAATAAATGTTCATGCAAGTAATTGGTTAGGCTCAAAATAGTTTCTTAGCACAAAATAGCAAAATAATAAATCAAATTTAAGAGTTAGCAAGACTAATTTATAGTAGTTTGGGCAAAGAAACAAATCTAAATGACTTTTGAAGTTTAATTTTAGTGTAACTTTGTTTATTCAAAACATAATTAGACTAAAAAATGGGAAAAATAGCCTTAGAAGAATTAGAGTTTTTTGCCAAACACGGCGTACTCAAAGAAGAACAAGTCATCGGAAATCGCTATCGAATTGATGTCGAAGTAGAAGCTGATTTGGAAAAAGCATCAAAAAGCGACAACGTAAGAGATACTGTGGATTACGGACATCTTTACAGAATTGTAGAAAGAGAAGTAAACACACCAGCCAAACTTTTGGAACACTTAGCAGGAAATATTTTGAGTGGAATACTAGAAGAAATTCCAAAAGTAGATAGCGCAAAAGTAGTCGTACACAAATACAACGCACCGATTGGAGGCGTTTGTAAATGGTCAAAGGTAACTTTGGAGAGAAGCCGAAAAGCCTAATAATTCTTTTTTTCTATAAAAATGGCTGCTTTTTGTAACATTTTACAAAAACTCTTTTCAAACTCTTCATTCTGTTGATTTTGAATTTCTATTTCTTCGTCTGTCAAACTTTTTATATTTTCGTATTCTGTTTTTGGAAAATAAACCTGACGAATACGTTTGAGAGAAAATGATTTTGGTGCAAATAGACCTTCATCATCCTCTAAATTTATTCCGTCCATAAAACCAATAATTAGATTTTCTTTGGTTGGATTAAGATAAATCAACGGCTTATTTTGATAGTCATAAAAAGGTATTTTCTATTTTAGAGATTTTTTTATAGTTGGAAATTCTCTAAAAATGAGCTTACGCAAATAAAAAAATCATTTTGATAGTTATCTTGTTTGAGAATATATTGGCTTACAGCTTCTGACTTTTGCATAACTTTATTGATTTATTTTTTATCAAAAAAGCCTTTCCTAAAACAGATTAGAAAAAGCTTTTTAGGCTTATGATGTTAGAAATCAGATGTTATTTTTGCATTTACTTCTGAAACCTGACTTCTAACTTTTATTACACCGTTGTAATATCCTTTTCTTTTGCTTCTAAAAGTTCATCTACTTTTTTTGTATAATCGTCTGTGAGAGCTTGTACTTTATTTTCTGCACTTTTTATCATGTCTTCAGGTGCGCCATCAATAGCACGAAGCGCATTATTTGTATTTTTACGAGCATTACGAATGCCTATTTTTCCTTCTTCTGCTTCTGCTTTAGCACGTTTTACAAGTTCTTGACGGCGTTCTCCAGAAAGAGATGGTACATTAATACGAACCAAATCAGCTTCTCCCATCGGATTGAAACCCAAGTTACTATCACGAATAGCACGAGTGATTTCGGCAACCATACTTTTTTCCCAAGGCTTAATCATTACCGTTTTTACATCGGGAATAGAAATATTGGCTACCTGAGCAAGTGGCGTTTGAGACCCATAATAATCTACCATAACACCATCAAACATAGAAGCTGTTGGCTTCCCTGCACGGATTTTACTAAACTCTGTAATGGTATGTTTGATAGCCTTTTCCATTTGTTCTTTTGCATCATCAAGATGCATATTAATTTCCTCTTGCATAATTTCTATTATTTTAAATGATTTTGATTGAGATTGTAATTTTAGTAAATTAAATACCAAAACTACTAAATTACTCTAAAAAGATACTAACTATTTTGAGAAAAATTAGTTTTGCAATTAGTTTTATGCTTAAATAATTATGAGTTTCTGCTAGAAAAAAGTTACCTTGTTTTATTAAATGTTTTTTTGGTATCAAAAAAGGTAGCTTTATTTTTTGTTTAGCTATATTATTTATATTATTTTTTAGTTTTATTTTTTATTTTTTGCCTTATTTTTATGTTAGAATTTAGAGTTATCGAACACAATTCAAAAGAGTATTGGGATACTGTTCATTTACGAGAATTGGTCTTGCGCCAACCTTTAGGTATGCGTTTTTCTTCTGAGGAATTAGAATTGGAAAACAATAGTTATCATATTGCAGCTTACGATGAAAATCAAAAAATAGTTGGTGCTGCTATGTTTGTTCCTTTATCGACTACCAAACTCAAAATGCGACAAGTAGTAGTAGCAGAAGAATGGCAAGGAAGAGGCATAGGAAAAGAACTTATTGGCTTTGCTGAAGACTTTGCTCAATCAAAAGGCTATCAGCTTATTGAGGCAAATGTCAGACAGACAGCTATCGGATTTTATGACAAACTAGACTATCAAAAACAGGGAAAAGAATTTACAGAAGTCGGAATTCCTCACATGAAAGTAGAAAAAAAATTGAATCAGTAGTAGGTGTTCTACCTTGGTTTTTTGGATAGTGTTGGTTCTATTGCATCTGATAATGGGTGGGGTGTCAGTCTGACCGAATCCAAAATTCTTAAAATGATATGATTTTTAAGAAAAAAAATCGCTTTACCCATTCAAAAACTCTACTTGTGTATGTGTTTCGAAAACTTTGAGTTTGCTAATGCTTCCATAAGCTATCGAAACAGAAAAAGCCTTTTGAAGAGGAATTTGCAAGGCATGACACAAAATAGAACGGATAACGCCTGCATGACAAACAATAAGCGCAATCTTGCCTTTTTCTGATTTTATATTTTTTTGCCAAAAATCTAGTACTCGTTCATTCAAAACCTCAAAACTTTCTCCATTGGGAGCAAATTCAGTTACAAAATTATCAGTCCATTGCTTTAATTCTGTTTCATTTATTTCATTCCATTTTTTGAGTTCCCAATCTCCAAAATTCATTTCTTTTAGATTTTTATTTCGTTTTATTTTTGGATGGAAATAATTTTGAAGATTGATTTTTAAATCCTTCGCCAAAACAGAACAGCGTTGGAGAGGACTTGTATAAATCAAAATTTCTTCTTGTTTGGCATTCTTGTAATACTGCTTTTTGAGATTTTGAATGACTTTTTTTGATAAAACACTCAATTCTTTTTTATAAGAATCAGCTACTTCCAAGTCTGAAAAACCATAACAAACTCCCTTTTCTATTTTTGGAGTGGTATGACGAATGAGATAAATTTCCATTTTTCTATTGCATTGAAAAGTGTATAAAGATTATTCTAATGTTTTGATAAGTTCCCATTTGTCATATTCTTCTTCCATTTCTTCATAGACTTCTTTTCCATAAAATTCTACTTTATCTTCCTTTTTTATGGCATAAAAATTTTCTCCTGCACCTGCCCACCAACATGCACATGCCCATCTAGCATCAGCAGGAACTTTCATTGATTCATAGTCTTGTTTTTCTACTACATTACAATTTGTTGCTTTTGTAACCTCTACCTTTTCGCCATTTACAACGGCTGTAATGGTGCTTTCTGTGCCATTTATATCATCTTCTACATTAGAAAGCATAAAAGAAACTTCAATTTCTTTTTTTTCTTCTACAATGCTGATTTCTTGCTTTTCAGTAGTATCTGCATTTTTTGTCTTGGAATCTGAACCACAAGAAAAAAAACTAAAGCAAAATAGTAAAAACAATAAAATAGGTAACTTAATAAATTTTAAAAAATTTGTTTTCATAAAAATAGAATTTAATTAAAAAGTTTGAAATAGCTGTAGAAAAATACTATCTTTTCAAAAATACATTTTTTTTGGTATAATAAATCAAATTAATTTATAATCTCTCAAAAAATAATTAGTAAAAACCATCAAAATCTATTTTCTTTGAACTATGATGAATAATTTCCCACAAGATTTGCGTTTGGCAGCCATAGATATTGGCTCAAATGCACTTCGTTTGCATATTAGTAGAGTTCGTTTTTCAGAAAAAGATGGATTTCCTAGTCTTAAAAGAATAGAGCAGGTTCGTTTTCCTCTTCGTTTGGGAACGGATGTTTTTAGTCTTTCTCACGAAATCAGTCCTAAAAATGAAGCAAAATTTTTAGAAGTAATGCACGTTTTCAAAAATGTAATGGACGTTTTTGAAGTCAATGATTATATGGCGTGTGCAACTTCTGCGATGCGAGAAGCCAAAAATGGAAAGCAAATTGTTGAGAGAGTAAAGCAAGAAGTCGGACTTCCAATCCATATTATTAGTGGTGATATGGAAGCCGAGTTGATTAATAAATCAATTTTGAGCTATGTTTCGACAGATAATTTTGTTCATATTGATGTTGGTGGAGGAAGTACAGAAGTAAATATTTATCATAATTTTGAAAAAATAGATGCTCATTCTTTCGATATGGGTTCGGTACGCTCTATCACAACAGACAAAAAAACAGCTACCAAAGAATACCTTGAAAAAGAAAGTCAAGCTCTAAAAGATTGGATTCAAAAGGCAATCAAACCTCTTTCTAGCAATGTAAATGCCGTCGGAACAGGTGGGAATATCAATAAACTCTACGACCTTTCAAAAAGCTCAAAAAGTGGTAAATCGCTGACTATCAAAGAAATAGAGAGATTATATAAAGAACTCAAGAAAAGAAATTATCAAGAGAGAATCAGAGATTTTGGATTGAATGATGACAGAGCCGATGTAATTATTCCAGCAACTGAAATTTATTTGAAGGTAATGAAATCAGCCAATATCAAAGAAATTATAGTTCCTAAAGTAGGTCTAAGAGAAGGAATTATTCAATATTTGTTTGAGAAAAATAATGTCATGCAAGGATAAGTATCAATTACGAATTAAAAATTACTGACTACACTGTTTAATTTGTAGAGTTTAATTATGACTTAAATGTCTGATTATCAAAAATTTAATCCTTTTACTTATTGCAAAAGGTATCCTAAATTAAACCCACGAATTTATTCGTAGGAAAAAGTAAATTGGCACTTAGTAACCGTTTTAACGGTTTTTTATAGAACAAAACGGTTAAAACCGTTACAAAACGTATTCTTTTTCTTGCCCCCACAACTAAAGTTGAGGGTTTAATGGAATACCCTTTTGCAAAATAAAATATTTGTAAAACCCTGATAATAAACAAGTTAAAAAATTAATCCCTACAATTTAAAATTAGGGTAAACGCACGAAACTTTTTATACTGCTTTCAGTATGTTTAAACACACTTTAACTATCAGAGTAAATTCAATTTGCAAAGTTAAAAAC
>PFKD01000150.1 GCA_002784125.1 Flexibacter sp. CG_4_10_14_3_um_filter_32_15 | reverse complement strand
TTTTTCCGATATTTGATTATATGTAAATTAAAATATAAATTAAACTGCTCATTATCAAGTACTTAAAAAATGGTAGGGTAGAGTACAAAATTAGTACTCATTTTTACTTATTTACTACTGTACCCTACTATTTTTTTGTAGGGTAGGATAGTTAAGGATTGATAGGATTTAAAATATAGATTAATACAAAATACTATTTGAATAAGTCAATTTTAAAGCCATTTTCTTAAAAAAACGTATTTTAATTAGCTACGCTGACTTTTAGTTCTCTGTGTTTCTCTGTGAACTCTGTGTTTAAAAATAGTAGGGTACAGTAGGATTTGAAAATGCAGATAATACAAAATACTATTTGAATAATATTCTTAAAAAATGTATTTTTATTCTCTGTGCTCTCTGTAACTCTGTGTTTAATAAAAATAGTAGGGTAGAGTAGTTTTTAAATTATTTATATAAAAAATAACTCATTGAATCAAAAAAGCCAACTATAAATTTTCAATTCTACCTTTTATATCTTAATTTTAGAATAACATTCAACTAAAAGCAAGAGAGTATAAAATGGCAAATTCAAAGGCAAATAGTAAAACAAGAGAAGAAGAAGTAAAAAATAAAATTGCAAGAGATTATTTTCAAGACTTTGATTGTACCAAAATACTCGGTGATGTTGATTTTTGCGTTACCATAAAACCTCAAAATTCGAAGCAACTAGAACTTGAAACCGAATCGTTTCTTTGGGCAGAAGCCAAAAAAGGAAAAGCTGATTTTATTACGTCTATCGTACAGCTTATCCTCACTATTGGAAAGGCTCGTACTTTTGATATTCATTTGCCTCCTGCGTATTTGGGTGCATTTGATACCGAAAAAATTGCATTTATTCCTTACAATGAAATTCATGATGTTTTTTATATCAATGATTTCAACTGGAATGTTACGCCTTCCAATTACAAAACAAAGGAATTCAAACAACTTTATGATAAAGTTATTCAGCTTATAGAAAAGCAATCACTTGTTTTCTTTTTTGGAAAAGACGATAAAGACATACAGGAGTTTATCAAAACGAATTTCATTTTAGGAAAATCTTCTACTTCCAAAGTACGAATTGATAAAAATAATTTTATTGTAATTTATAACAAATGGCTCACTTCTGTAAAACCAACCATTGCCGTAAATTGGGAAGTTGCCAAAAAAGTAGGAATCATTGATGGCGATTTTTATTTGGCTGATTTGCTTTCTCAAGAAAACGAAACCCTCAAAGAAAAACTCTATGTTTTGTTACAAAAAGACCATTACAAGCTAGATAGAAAACTAGACGACATGGGAATGTTTACTTCACGAACGGCAAATTTTACAGATAATCAAAAGGCGCATCATCGATTTTGGAATAAATACGAACGTCCTCCCAAAAAAGAATACTGGGATTATATTGTTGAGCGTAGAGATTTGCTTGTTCCACAAGACATAAGAGAGCGAAAAGGTAGTTTTTTTACGCCTCAAATTTGGGTAGAATTATCTCAAAAATACCTTACTGACGTTTTGGGCGAAGACTGGCAAGATGAACATTATATTTGGGATTGTGCAGCAGGAACAGGAAATCTACTGACAGGACTAACCAATAAATACAATATTTTTGCTTCTACATTAGACAAACAAGATGTTGATGTAATGCACTCACGCATCGCAACAATGAATGAAAACTCTATTAGTGGACACGGTGCAAATCTATTACACGACCACGTTTTTCAATTTGATTTTCTGAATGATGATTTTGATAAACTTCCTGAACCCTTATTTAAGATTGTAAACGACCCAGAAAAAAGGAAAAAATTGGTTGTTTATATTAATCCTCCTTATGCTGAGGCTACAAGCTCAAAAACAGTTACAGGAACAGGACAAAATAAAGCTGGAGTAGCTAAAGGACAAAAAGTAAGAGAGTATTATAGACAAAAAATTAATGGAGCAGCTAACGAAATTTTTGCATTATTTATGGCAAAAGTTTATGATAAAATTCCTAATTCCAAACTTGCTCTATTTTCAAAAGTAAAGTTTATTCAAGGTACAAATTTTTCAAAATTTAGAGATTTTTTTCTTGTTAAATATCAAAAAGGTTTTATTGTTCGTGCTGATACTTTTGACAATGTAACAGGAGTTTTTCCTATTGCTTTCACGATTTGGGATTTGGAACAAAAAGAAAAAATTAGAAAAATTAAATGTGATATTATAGAAAACAATGGTAAAAAATCAGGTAAGAAAAATTTTTATGGCGATTTACCTCAAAGTATTAATAAATGGATAAAACTTGTTGATAATAAAAATGGAGAGAAAAATATCGGATTTATGGGAAATCCTGCACCCGACTTTCAAAATAATAGTTTCTTAAACATAAGAAATACAGTTGGCACTCGTCATGTCAATTACTATGCTTTTACTAAAAATAATATTATTGAAGGAGCTATTTATTTTACGGTTCGACAAGTCATTTCTCCCAATTGGCTTAATGACCGTGATCAATTTTTGTGTCCAAACAAGAAATGGGAAAAAGACATAGAATTTCAAACTGATTGTTTGACTTTTACTTTATTTGATGGACAAAATAGAATTACAATAGAAGAAGGTACAAATCATTGGATTCCTTTCAAAGAACAAGAAGTAAATGCAAGAGCTAAGTTTGAGAGTAATTTTATGACTGATTTTATTGCAGGAAAGATAAAAAAGGAAAACGGAACAGATTTATTTGACAAAACAGATAAAAAAGAACCTTTAGTTTTTTCAGAAGAAGCAAAAGCTGTTTTTGATGCAGGTCGTGAGTTATGGAAATATTATCATAGTCAGCCAAATGTCAATGTAAATGCTTCATTGTATGATATTCGGGCGCACTTTCAAGGCAGAAATGCAAAGGGAAGGATGAATTCTAAAAGCGACGACGAAACCTATATGCAACTTATAGGAAATCTAAGAAATGAATTGAAAATTCTAGCCAAAAAAATAGAACCTAAAATTTATGAATATGGATTTTTGAAGGAATAACTGATTATGTTACCAAAAGAAAGAGAATTTACAGGAGCTTTTTTTACGCCTCAAATTTGGGTAGAATTATCTCAAAAATACCTTACTGACGTTTTGGGTGAAGACTGGCAAGATGAACATTATATTTGGGATTGTGCAGCAGGAACAGGAAACCTACTGACAGGACTCACCAATAAATTCAATGTTTTTGCTTCTACTTTGGATAGACAAGATGTTGATGTAATGAAAGACCGAATCCAAAATGGTGCAAATTTGTTAGTAGAACACGTTTTTCAATTCGATTTTTTGAATGATAGCTTTGATAAATTGCCAAAACCATTATTTGATATAATCAATGACCCAGAAAAACGTAAAAAGCTAGTTATTTATATTAATCCTCCTTATGCAGAGGCAAGCAACAAAAAAACATTACAGCGAATAGAGGGAAATAGAGGGGTAGAACAAAATGCAATCAATAAAAAATATGCTGCTTTATTAGGACAAGGAAATGCCGAGCTTTTTGTGCAATTTTTGACACGTATTTATTTTGAAATTCCTGATTGTATTATTGCAGAGTTTTCGAAGGTAAAAATATTGAATGGACAACATTTTATTAATTTTAGAAACTTTTTTGAAGCTAAATTAGAAAAATCGTTTGTCGTTCCTGCCAGTACGTTTGATAATGTGAAAGGTAGTTTTCCGATTGGTTTTATGATTTGGAGTACTTCAAAAAAAGAAAAATTTAAGAAAGCAAAGTTTGATGTTTTTGATAAAACAGGAAATTTTATAGGAAAGAAAAAATATTTTTCTTACGATGATAGTCAGTATATAAATGATTGGATAAAACCCTACCGAGCAGACCCAAAAAGAAATCAACTTATCGGAAAATTTCCATTTAAAGGCAATGATTTTCAAAATCAGAATATGATTCAAATTGTGCATCACAAAATGGAGTATAATGTTCAAGCAGGACAGTTTCTTATCAATCAAAGCAATCTAAAAGAAGCATGTGTTTATTTTGCTGTTCGAAAAACGATAAAAGCAGACTGGCTCAATGACCGAGACCAATTTTTATTTCCCAACAGAAAATGGAAAAAAGATGACGAGTTTCAGAATGATTGTTTGGCTTTTACGCTCTTCAAAAATAGCATAAGAAGTGAGCATGGTACAAATCATTGGATTCCTTTTACAGAATATGAAGTAAATGCGATGTCAAAATTTGAAAGTGATTTTATGTCAAGATATATTGCAGGAAAGGTTAATACTCAAATTACGACCAATTTATTTTCTACACTAGAAAAAGAAAAACAAGAAAAAATAGAATTTAGCACAGTAGCAAAAGCTGTTCTACAAGCAGGGTTAGAACTTTGGAAATACTATCATCATGACATCAGTACCAAACAATTTTATTTAGGTCAAAAGCCAAATGTAAATGCTTCATTGTATGACATAAGAGAATATTTTCAAGGCAGAAACGCAGCAGGAAGAATGAACTCAAAAAGCGAAGACGAAACCTATATGCAACTTATAGGAAATCTAAGAAATGAATTGAAAATTCTAGCCAAAAAAATAGAACCAAAAGTTTATGAATATGGATTTTTGAAGGCGTAGAAGTCAGAGAATAAGTAAAACAACTGACTCACAACATTTTACTAACAAATAAAGTTAATTAACTATCCATCTATTTTTGAGAGTCAAGAAAATAGATTCTTAAATAGTAATTTTGTAGCCTTTACTAGCGTTATAAAAAAATGAATAGTTTACTTTATCCTATAAAAAATTATTTGGTTAGTCGTAAGAACAGAAAAATTCGTCCTTCTACTTCCAAACATTATACCTTGCCTTATGAAGAGGCAAAACATTTTGGTATTTTATTATCGATTGAAAGCGCAGCAGATGCAAAACAAATCAGTCCTATAATAGAAAAACTTCAAAAAGACAATAAAAAAGTAGAGGTTATTTTATTTCAAACCAAAACAATAAAAGAAGAATTGCGAGTTCCGTATCGCTTTTTTTTGGTTCATCCAGAACAAATGGATTGGAGTGGAAATATGGACGTAGTGGCAGT
Organism: Flexibacter sp. CG_4_10_14_3_um_filter_32_15; assembly: GCA_002784125.1. Taxonomy (GTDB): domain Bacteria; phylum Bacteroidota; class Bacteroidia; order Cytophagales; family Bernardetiaceae; genus Bernardetia. The sequence continues at coordinate 5,130 of PFKD01000150.1, read as the reverse complement.
ACAAAAGTTTATCTCAACCGAGTTTGATTATCTTTTTTGTATTAGTAACCGTCATGTAGCACTTTTTGAAAGAATACTTTTACTTAGTCAAGCCAAATGCAGAGTAGGAGCACATATTGTTGGAAAGGAATTTTTGTATGAATGGATGGTTTTTAGAGAAGAACAAAATACACTTGCTAGTCTTGCCAAAAATATGTTTACTTCTGTCAGTACCATTCAAAACTCAAGACCTGCTTTAGTCTAAGTTTTAGTCTAAAAAAACTGTTATAATGAAAAAACCGATTTGATAATTTTCTATCAAATCGGTTTTTCAGTTTTATAATAAATTCAATTTTTTCATAAAGCGATTTTTGTAAGAAGCTCCAATCGGAATCGTTTTGCTAGGCATCACGACACTAGTATCTTCAATACTTGTAATTTTGGTAAAATTGACAATATACGAACGATGAACACGTATAAAATCAGATTCAGGTAATTTTTTTTCCAAACCTTTCATGGTCGAATGAATGATATACTTGCGAGTATCAGTATTTATAATCACATAATCGGATAAGGCTTCGATAAAATAAACATCACTCAAGCGCAAACGCACAATTTTGTTATCAGCTTTAATAAATACTTCATCTTGATTCTCAACCGTTATATTTGAGGCTTTTAGATTGGCTTCTGCCTTTCCGACGGCCTTCAAAAAACGAGCGTAATTTACTGGTTTTACTAGATAATCGGTTACATTATGCTCAAAGGCTTCAACGGCATAGCTTGCACGAGAAGTAACCAAGATAATTTGAGGCATATCATCAAGTGTTTTCATGAGGTCAAGTCCTGTCATTTCAGGCATCTCAACATCTAAAAAAACAATATCAATTTCTTTAGTTTTGATTACTGTGAAGGCATCAGCAGCATTATCTGTTTCTTCAAGAACTGTTAAGCCGTCTGTTTTATTAACAAAATGCTTGATTACGTTGCGAGAAAATTCATCATCATCTACAATTAAACAATTCATATATATAGGGTAAGTTTTACTTAGATTAGGAGTAGGTTTGAAACAATTATGACCTGCTAAAGCAGCGTAGCTAATTACGAATTAAAAATTACGACCTAAATAAACGACGTATATAGTGTATTTGTAATTTGTAATATAAACTGGTTTTTTAGTAAAATTCTAGTTTTAATTGCAGAAACTTTACTTTTTATAATAAATTGAAAGATACGAAATTGAAAGATACGAAAAATCAATTACGAACTAAAGAAGCATTCCACGTAATTTTTAATTTTTAATTGAATTAAAATGTTTTTCAAAAAGTAATTTCATATATTTTCCAACAATATCAAACTCAAGATTGATAGTATCTCCTACTTTCAACTCGTGAAAATTGGTATGTTGGTAAGTATAAGGAATAATGGCAACACTAAAACTACCTTTTTTAGTTTCTGAGCCACTTTCTGAATCTACAACGGTCAGACTAACACCATTTGTACAAATTGAACCTTTCTGAACCGTAAAATTTCCTTTGTCTTCGTATTCAAAATAAAAACGCCAGCTTCCATTCTCATCAATAACTTTCGTACAAATAGCCGTTTGGTCGACGTGTCCTTGTACAATATGTCCATCAAAACGCCCATTAGCAGGCATACAGCGTTCTAGATTTAGTTTGGAATCTATTTTCCAGTTGATTAAATCTGTTTTTTGGAGTGTTTCTTCAATAGCTGTTACAAAGTGTCTGTTTTTTTCTTTTTCTACTTTTGTAACTGTCAGACAAACGCCATTGTGTGCTACACTTTGGTCAATTTTGAGTTCGTTTGAAATAGGTGATTCTATTTCAAAAATCTGATTTGTTCCTTCTTTGTGTATAGAAATAAGTGTTCCTATTTCTTCGATAATTCCTGTAAACATAATTTTGATACTCTGATTTTTTATAAAAGCTAAAATTAATACAACTTTGTTTAAAGTTTGGTAAAACAAACCATAAAATACAAATAGAACTTATTTTAGTTGATTTCGTTTACTCTATTAGAACGATAATTGTTCTACTTTTGGATTGATAAAATTGATAATTTATTTGCAAAAGATAAGATTTTTTTTGGTCGTCTATTTACTACATACCCATAACACTTTTATAACACTTTATAAATAAACGTGTTAGTATAAAATAGAATCTTATTTCAAGTAGTATTAAAATTCTATCAAACTACATTCAAAAATTAAATTACTTTTAAAAGTTATCTTAATCTATCTTTATAAACTTATTATTCTATCGCACTAAATTCTATCCCACTAATTTGACTATTTTTATTTTTACTTTTTTTAAAAAAAATAATTTAGATACAAAAATACATAACTATTCTTTTTCATCTTCCAAAGTAATGAATAGTTTAGGTGTTTTTTTATGCCTTATTTTTTTGTTTTCTATTGGTTCTTTTGCTTCTGCAACTCATGTCCTTACTAATACTGTCGATGGAGATAATTTGTTCAAACTTATAGGAAAACCCAAAACAGATACTTTAGTAAGAGATTTTTTGAATAAATTAGGTATAAAAGACGAATCTCTTAGCTCAACTTCTGTATGGACATATCCAAGTGATGGAATTAGAATAGGTTTTTATAAAGGAAATATTATCGATAAAATAATGCTTTATGACAATACATATTCTGCTAATGATAAAAAATTTGCAGCCTATTCTAGCAAACTTCCAAAAAATCTGACTTGGAACGATACCAAATCTTCTACTATTGTAAAGCTAGGAATACCTTCAAGAGATAAGGCAAATTACATGGAATATGATAATCTTCCTGTGGAAGTAGTTTTTTATTATGATGGTTCACGTATAAAATCAAGATTAAGAGGTATTTTATTGCGTTTCAAAAACTGTGTTTTTGGGGATTGCCAAAATGGAGAAGGAGTTTATGTAGAAAGAGATGGCTCTCGTTATGAAGGAGAATGGAAAGATGGAAAAAAACACGGAAAAGGACAACTTGTCTATGAAAATGGAGTAACAAAAAAAGGGTTTTGGGAAGGTGGAGATTATAAAGGACAAGATTTTTTTGACTCAAATGGCTTGTACGACCTTTTAGGAAAACATAAAAATAGTGAAGAAATAAAATCTGCCAGCAATAAGCAAAAAGATGGCTATCAACAAATTCGTCTTGCTTACGACCATTTTCAGTACGTTTTTAATAATAACAAACTGCGTTTTTATTTTAATGATTATGGATATTTGTATAAGGTAGCTGTCAATAAATCGGGTTTTGGAGAAGTATCGCATCCTCTTACTGAAAAAGTTACACCTTATTCAGACCAAAATTATGTATTTTATATTATGGGTTCGCCTTATAAAAAATACACCTATCGAACAGGTTCTACGTGGCTTTATAGAGATAAAGAATTTGACCTTCGTATTCAGTTTGATAAAAATGGAATTATGGATGGAATTGATGTAACAGTTAGTGATGAAGATATTTTGACCAATGCCGAACAAGGAGTTTGTAAGACTGGAAACTGTCAAGATGGTTTTGGAGAGCTTATTTCTGAAGCTGGAAGGTATATAGGAAAATTTAAAGACGGAAAATTCGACGGACAGGGTACTATGTATTACGCTTCTGGTGGTTATTATAAAGGCAATTTTTCGGCAGGAATGCGTGATGGACGAGGAACTTATATTTGGTCAGACAATAGTAAGTACATAGGAAATTGGAAAAATAATCAAAAACACGGAGTTGGTTCTATGCACTATCAGAATAAAAGTCGTTATGAAGGACAATGGTATCAAGACCAACGCCATGGGGAAGGTTCTATGTATTACCCAAACGGCGAGCATTATATAGGAGAATGGTCGTACAACTCACAGACTGGAAAAGGCATACTCTACAAACCAAATGGAAAACAAGAAACAGGAATTTGGGAAAATGGAAAGCTAAAATCTACTTTGTAATAGTAATAATTGGGTAATAATAAAAAGATAAAGGGTACAAAAAAACAGCTATTCCATTTATATCTAATAGAATAGCCATTTAGTATCTTTATAATTTTTAAATCAATTAAGAAAAAGTATTATTCTTCTTCTTCCATTTGATTTAAGACAATTTTAACGTCTATGATTTCTTGAAAATCTTCTCCAGATTCTTGCATGTCCTCATCATCTTCTTCGTAGTACCAGTTAATGAGTACGTTATCATTTTTTTGTTGTAGAGCTTCTAATTTTCTGAATATCTCTACAAGACATTTCGAAGAGCTTGTATTAAAGTACTCCAATTTGACATCTAAAATCGTGTTTGATTTTGCCTGACCAACATAATTATCTAACCACTCAAAGAGAGGTTTATAAAACTCAATAGAGTTTTCAGGAATAGAGCGTCCTGCAATGAGGAATCGTCCTTCATTAGAGTTAAAATCTAGTTGAGGTGTTTTATTAGTGCCTTCTAAGAAAAAATTTTCCATTCAAATATATTGTTTAAGCCGAAACTTTTACTTTCAAACTAAAAAAAGAATTATCCTCGCCTGTGTCTTCAAATGCATAAACGAGTTTTTCGCCCGAACGACGTGCGATATCAATTATTCCTAGTCCTGCTCCCCCTTTTACAGAAACCTCTCCACCGTGTAATTGTTCACGATATAGTTGTTTGATTTCATCAGCAGAAGACCGATTAATCCGTTCAATGTGTGCTTGTAGCGTGGCAACAAGAGATGTAGGGATATAATTTCCAGTAGAAATTTCATATCCTGTGGTGTGTTTGGAAAGGACAAACAATACTGTTTCTGGGCTTTCAGATTTTTGCACACCTTCTCCCTGCGTGTGATGATATACGTTTTGAAGAGCTTCTATCATAATATGATAGACCTTTTTTCGAATTTTCGATTTTTGTTCGAGGGCAGCTAATCGCTCATCTGCCACACTCAAAATCCCATCGAAAAGAGGCTGTGATGGAGCTCCTTTATACGATACAATTACTTCGCCTTCCAGCATTTCTCTATAGTAATCATTCAGGTTCAAGATTCTTATACTGCTTTAGAGTGGAACTAAAATTTTCTAGAGTTTTCTAGTCTGTTTTACAATTTATAAATTAGAAAATTTTTAAGACCATTTTATTTTTTTAATGGAAATTGACTAATTTTTAGAAATATACACAAAATA
>PFKD01000320.1 GCA_002784125.1 Flexibacter sp. CG_4_10_14_3_um_filter_32_15 | reverse complement strand
CAACAACAAATTGATGAATTTATGAAACAAATAAAAGGAGAAAGTCCGTAGTTGTCAGTATGAAATTACTTGAAGAAGATTTTACTGGAAATGACAAAGATACAGTTGCTAATTTTGAACAAAAGAAAACGATAATTTTTAGAAAACTAGAATCCGTAGAAGATAAAGAAATGCTTATTAATTATCTGCTAAAATTTAGTAAACCCTTATCAAATCAATCAAAATGGTATTTAATCGCTACTGATATTTTTACGATTTATGAACAGAAAATATTGAATTATAAAGATATTTCTTCTTCGCAATTTCATCCAATGGCAAAACAAGATGAAACTCAAAATGAAATATCTAATTATAAATCTAGTTTTTCGACAGAAGAAAAAGAACTTATAAATATATTATTTAGAGCTTGTATGGAAGCCAAAAGAGAAAAAGTAGCTAAAGATTTATTAAAATTATCAGAAGAAAATGGCTTTTCGATAGAAGATGAAAAAGGGTATAAGACTAGATTATTTATAAGGAAAAAGAAAACTAGCGTAACAAATATTGCACGTTATATCTATTCATTTATTTTTTTTGCTTTGGTTATTTTAGATAGAGGAAAGAATACTAAACTAACAGCTTCGTTACTTTTTGGACTGCTGATAGTAATGGATATAGCAACATTTTTTTATGAACGAAATAAGACAAAATAAATTCACAATACATTTAGTTTATTTTATCTTTGTATCTTGAATCTACAAATAAAAAACAGTCAAAAACTATTCAATGCCTTTATTTCAAAAAACAGTTTTATCGAATCACTTGCGCTATCTTCCAAAAGAAGAAGTAGAAAAAGCGTGGCAAGTTTTTTCTGCCTTTTTTCATGACCCTCAAATTCAAAAAAACATTGAGAAAACGAGAGAAGAACAATATCAAGGCGAGTTTTTGATAGATTTGTTTGTCAATGTTTTTGGTTATATCAAGCAGCCCACAGAAAATTTCAATCTTACAACCGAATTTAAAAATCTAACCAATCAGAAAAAAGCAGATGGAGCAATTCTCAAAAATGGAAAAGCGATTGCTGTCATCGAACTAAAAGATACACGCACTTTAGACCTTCGAAAAGTAGAACAACAGGCTTTTGGTTACAAAATGAATCAGCCAAATTGCAATTACGTAATTACTTCAAATTTTGAAAAGCTGCGTTTTTATATCGATAATACTGTCAATTTTGAAGAATTTAATCTTTTTAAGCTCACTAGAGAGCGTTTTGATGTTTTGTTTTTGTGTCTGTATCACAAAAATATTTTATCTAACTTGCCAAAACGAATAAAAGACGAATCGATTATTCAAGAAGAAGAAATTACGAGAAAATTATACAAAGATTATTCAGATTTTAGAAATGATATTTTTGAGAATATTGTGAAAAATGGAATTGCGCCTCATCTCAAAAAGAATTTTAGCAATGGTTCTACGCCTTCAAAACTAGATTATTTCAAGAAAACACAAAAACTTTTAGACCGTTTTTTATTTATTCTCTTTGCCGAAGATAGATTATTACTCCCTCCAAATTCTATCCAAACCATTTTAGAAAATTGGGTCGAACTCAAAGAAAAACATGAACTTCAAATTCCGTTGTACGAACGTTTTAAAAAGTATTTTTCTTATATAGATAAAGGACACAAAGGTAAAAATTACAGTATTTTTCCTTATAACGGAGAACTTTTCGCTCAAGATGAACTCTTAGACGCTGTTTTGATTGATGATAAAATTTTGTATGGTTATGCGATGAAACTTAGTCGTTATGATTATGAAAGTGAAGTAAGTGTAACAGTTTTGGGACATATTTTCGAACATTCTTTGAATGAACTGGAAGAAATGCAAGCTGTCTTGGAAGGGAAAGTAGTAAATAAAAAGACAACAAAACGAAAAAAAGACGGAGTATTTTACACACCTCACTATATAACAAAATATATTTTGCAAAATAGTGTTGGGAATCTTTGTGAAGATAAAAAGACAGAATTAGAATTTGATAAACTGGTAGAATTAAAAGAAAATGCAACTGATAAAAATCAAAATCTACAAACAATAGAACAGAAATTAATTGATTATAAAAATTGGCTTTTACAGCTTACAATTTGCGACCCAGCGTGTGGAAGTGGTGCTTTTTTGAATGAAGCCTTAGAATTTTTGATTACAGAACACGCTTACATTGATGAAGTTTATCAAAAAATAATTGGAAAACCATTGAATGAAAATGAGGATTATTTGCAAAAATTTGATGCTAGTTTTGACAAAAGTACCTTTCAATATTCAATGGAAGAAACAAACGAACTGATTGATAAATTAGAAGAAAATTCTAAAAACAACAGAAAAACAATAGAAGAACAGATTTTAGAAAACAATATTTTTGGTGTCGATATCAATGAAGAATCTATCGAAATTGCAAAACTTTCGCTTTGGCTTCGAACGGCTCAACGAGGACGAAAATTGGTTTCACTAAACAAAAATATAAAATGTGGAAATTCACTTATTGATAAAACAGAAATTGCAGCAGAAAAAGCATTTGATTGGAATAAAGAATTTTCTACTGTTTTTGACGGAAATAATGTAACTGGTTTTGATGCCATTGTTGGAAATCCTCCTTATGGTGGCAAAATTCCTAAAAATCAAACTGATTATTTACTAGAAAAATACGCTGAATTTGGACTCAATTCAAAATTATCTGATACCTATTTGGTTTTTTATATTTCTTGTTTGAATAATTTGGTTAGAGAAAACGGAATTTTGAGTTTTATTGCGCCTAATACGTGGCGTTTGGTGGAAAGTGGAAACGATTTTAGAAACTATATTTTATCAAATTTTTGGCTGTACAAAATTACTTCACACTCCGAAAAAGTTTTTCCTGATGCGACCGTTGATGTTGATTCTGTTTTTATAAAAAAAATAAACAAACAGAATAAAGAAGAAACTAAAAAGGAAAAATTTATCGATATAACAATAGGCGATATTGCAAAAGCCGAAGAACTAAAAAATAAACAACTGGCAGGAGAGAAAATCGAAGAAGAAATTAATCTTTATCAGCACTCTATTTCTCAAAGTAAAATTTTACAAGAATCTGTTTTTAATCTTTATTTGACAGAAAAACTCTATCAATTACGAGATAAAATAGCCGAAAAATCTTATTTTGTAAAAGACTTTTATTCTATAAAAAATGGTGTAAAACCGTATGAAAAAGGAAAGGGAACACCTCCACAAAGCAAAGAAATAGTAGCTGAAAAACCTTTTACAAGTACAGAAAAAATTGATGATACATTTTTGCCACTTTTGGGTGGAAGTCAGTTTCATAGATATAATTTGGTTTGGGATAATGATTATTGGATAAAATATGGCGAATGGTTGGCTGCTCCACGAGATAAAGCCATTTTTGACGAAAAAGAAAAGTTAGTTTTCAGACAGACTAGCGATTCTATTATTGGTCATTATTTGTATAATGGATTTATTGTAAGAAATAATATACATATTATCATGAAAAACTCAAAGTCGGTTTTGTCTTTAAAATGTTTGTTGGCAATTCTGAATTCAAGGCTTTTAGACTTTTATTATTTTACCATTAATCCAGAAAAAGGAGAAGCATTGGCAGAAGTAAAACTCTATCATTTAGGACTTTTACCTTTTCCAAAAAACATTCAAGACAAAGAACAAATTCTATCAGATTGCACAGACAAAATGCTAGAACTTCATAAAGAATTCAAAGAAAAGAAAAACCGTTTTGTACGTAGGGTTCAGCAAAATTTTTCTATCAAAAAGATTACTAGAAATATAGAATCTTTTTATGATTATGATTTTATGGATTTTGTGAAAGAGCTTCGAAAACAAAAGATAATTCTTACAGCTTTTCAACAAGATGAATATGAGGAATATTTTAATGTTTATAAAACTCAAATCAATCAACTTCAAAAAGAAATTAATGAAATAGATTTGAAAATTGATAATATTGTTTTTGATTTGTATCAAATTGATAAAGAGGAAATTGATAGCTGGGAAGCTATTATCTCAAAATAAATTTACAAGTTGAATCCAAAAGACAGAAAAAAACAGCTAGAACAAAAACCAACTAAATAAATTGTTAATCCGTTTCAAACTTCTTACCTTTGAAGATAACTAATCTCACTAATTGAGTAATCACAAAACTAAATAGTCAAACCTACAAAACTTTAGGAAAACTATTTGAATTATAATTATATGGAATACAAAAACTTACTCGTTACACTCTCTGACGGAATTTTGAAAATTACTATCAATAGAGAAAGTAAATTAAATGCCCTCAATCTTGAAACGATGGAGGAAATAGATCAAGCCTTTACTCGTGCGTATGACGATGAGGAAGTAAAATCGGTTTTGGTTACAGGTGCAGGAAATAAAGCCTTTGTAGTAGGTGCAGATATTTCAGAAATTGCTGAAATAAACGAAATGAATGCTCGTAAATTTGCCGAACGTGGACAAGAAATATTCTTAAAAATAGAAAATTGTCCGAAACCTGTTGTGGCTGCCGTTAATGGTTTTGCTTTGGGTGGTGGTTGTGAGTTGGCTATGGCGTGTCATATCCGTATTGCTTCTGAAAATGCAAAATTTGGTCAGCCTGAAATTAATCTTGGAATAATTCCGGGATATGGTGGAACGCAGCGTTTGCCTATTTATATTGGTCGTTCAAAGGCGATGGAATTACTTATGACTGGAGATATGATTGATGCCAAAACTTCTCTTACATTAGGTCTTGTAAATCATGTGGTTGCTTCGCATGAAGTAGTAGAAAAAGCAGAAGAAATGCTCAAAAAATTCAATAAAAAAGCTCCTATTGCATTAGGACAAATTATTGAAAGTGTAAATTCGGTGTATCGTGCTGAAGATGGCTACCAAACAGAAGCCAATGCGTTTGCTAATTGTTGTCGTTCAGAAGATTTTAAAGAAGGAACAAGCGCATTTTTGGAGAAAAGAAAAGCTGATTTTCAAGGAAAGTAAATGAATTGCGAGTGATGAATGAATAAGAATTAATCTTGTTTATTTACAAAAACAAAAAACTCTTTTATTAGTATAAATAAAAGAGTTTTTTGTTTTATATATTACCGATTATAATTAATTAAGTCGGTTATTTTCATTTGGAAATATAATCGTTGGTTTGTGCGCCTTTGCTTCGTCGTGTGTCATGAGGGCATACGAAATAATAATTACTACATCTCCAACTTGCGCCCTGCGAGCTGCTGCACCATTCAGACAAATTGTACCTGTGCCACGTTCGCCACGAATGACATAGGTTTCGATGCGTTCACCATTATTATTATTTACAATTTGTACACGTTCGCCTTCGTATAAATTGGCCGCTTCCATAAGTTCCTCATCTATGGTTATACTTCCTACATAATTTAGTTCGGCTTGTGTAATTTTGACGCAATGTATCTTTGATTTGAATATTTGTAATAACATAGTTGTTTTTTGATTAAAATAACAAAAAAAGGAATCTTTTCTTGAAAGGATTTTAATGTTTTCTGCTTGATTATACGAATTTGTTAATGATTAAGTTGTGATTTTGTAACAATTTGTTAATATTACGTTTTTGATAAAAACTGCTCGTCTTTAGTTGGCATCTTTACCAATGACTTCCAATTAATCAATAATAATATTATCAATTAGTCGTATTTCTCCTAGTTTTGCAGCGACACAAATCGCAATTTTTGTGCTAGTATCTAATTTTTTGAATTTTAATTTAGAGTCTAAAGGTTGTAGCGTAGTCGCATCTACGATTTCTAAATATTCAGTTTCGAATTCTTTGTATTTATCTAAATGAGAAAGTCCTGCTCGTTGTGCTTTTTCGACAGATTCTCCTTTTTTGAGCATTTTTTTTGTCAAAATAAGGCTCTCATAAATTTTGGGTGCAATAATTCGCTGGTCTTCATCTAGTCTTCTATTTCTTGAAGACATGGCTAGTCCGTCTTCTTCTCTTTGGATAGGGCAACAATGTAGCTCAATCGGAAATGATAAATCAGTTACCATCTGCTGAATAACAGCAAATTGTTGAAGGTCTTTTTGTCCGAAAAATGCGTGGTTAGGTTGTACCAAATTGAATAATTTTGCTACTACAATTCCTACTCCACTAAAATGTCCTTGTCGGTGCGTTCCTTCCATTACATTATCCAATCCGTCAAAAGTCATTTTTGTTCTGACAGGATTTTGATACATAGTATCCGAATTGGGTAAGAAAAGCAAATCGCAACCTGCTTTTTCCAACATTTTTATATCTTTTTCTAAAGAAATAGGATAATTTGTGAAATCACCTGTATTATTAAATTGAAGAGGATTGACAAAAATACTACACACTACAAAATCTGATTTCTTTTTTGCAGTTTTGATAAGTGAAATATGTCCTTTGTGGAGTGCGCCCATAGTAGGCACAAAACCAATCGTTTTTTCTGATTTTGAATACGGGGTTAAAGCTTTTCTAAGCTCATCAATTTTTTCAACGACTTTCATGGCAAATGATAACAATTAATAATCCATATAAACTATAAAAAAGCTGCAAATAATATAAATATACTAGCTAGGGAACAACTACGAATTAAAAATTGCGGATTTAATTTATTGATTACCAGTTAATTAAAATTTTGAAAATAGTAGTTTATTTAATTCTGATTCCTAAGGTAATTATTGCGACTGCAAAGGTCGTAATTTTTTTTGATTCTTAATTCCTTATTTCAAAAGAATATAAGTAAAAATTGCCTAAAAATATAAGTTCCTTATATATTTTGCTAAAAAGTCAGAAGGGCGAAAATTGTTTTGCAATAAAAATCCTAATCACTTTAAAGAGGTTTCTTCAATGTGATTAGGATTTTTTTATGATAAACTGATTTTTTTGTTCTTAATAATTATTTGTCTCAAGCATCAATGCTTGAATAGTTTTTTAAAAATACAAAGTTTCTTCTACATAAGAGAGCGTTTCGTGTCTATGAATTTTGATAAGACTGGCTGCCCCAAACTTAGTTTCGATTCTATATAAATCTTGCTCACGATAAAATTTTCCATCTGGAGCAGAATATACTACATCGTGTTTGGAAGACTGAAAAAAATAAGAGGCTTGTTCTAATAATTCTTCGAAATTTTCTCTGTTCATAATCAAATTGTTGTTTAAGATGAGTAAATAACTGAAATAAAAATTCAAATGAAAAAATGAGATAAAAAAATGATAGTTTGACTTTACGAATGCAAGATGTAGATTTGTATTTTAATAAGAAAATAATAGATATTATTTTTGAATAAATTTAAAATGAATAAATTACTGCCAAATACTCAATAGATTGCTAAATGATTAACAAACAAAAATTTGAGAGCCATATTTCTAAGACAGAACCATTTTAGTATCTTAGCGTTAATAAAAACTATATTGAAAACAATGCTTACTGATTTTACGTACTGTGTATAACCAAGTAGCTATTATTCATAATAAATAAAGACAATAATTTGCTGTTGTTTGTGTCCTTACAAACGATATTATTTTATATAAATCAAAAAAAACAAACCATAAATTACCTATGTTAGACTACCTTCTCTATAAACTAAAAGACAAAATGCGCCTTGATGATGACCATGAACGTGCCGATAAAGTTATCGAAAACTCTGTTATTTGGGCAATGGCAGCTTCACTTATTCCGATTCCTTTGGCTGATATGATTGCCGTAACAGTCATACAGGCTGATATGGTTAGAAGGTTGGCAGAAATAAATGGTGTACAACCAAATAATGCAAATATAGAATCTTGGCTGGGTACACTTTCGGGTGGTGTTTTATCTAAACTAGGGGCGCAGGCTCTCAAACTTATCCCTGGTTGGGGAAGTATTGCTGGTGGTGTCGGAATGGCTGTTTTGTCTGGAGCTTCGACGTATGCAGCAGGAAAAACATTTGCCAAACACTTTAGAGAAGGAGGAGATTTAGAAAACTTTGATACAGAAGCCGTAAAAGGATTTTATGATGAACAGCTCATAAAAGGACGAGATTTTGCCAAACAAATGAAAGATGAAGTAGAAAAACGTGCAAAAAAGGCGTATGCAGAATTTTCAGGTGAAGAGGTAAAACAAGAAAATGAAAAAGATTTTGATTTCGAAGAAGTAATGGATTTTGAAGAAGTAGTAGATGAAAAATACCAAAAAGAGAAAAAGAAACAAGAAAACACAACCACTTCAAATCAGACCAAAACAAATTCTTATTCTGAAGAAGAGCCACCTCATCAAGCAAATCCAACTAAAAATAATGCTCAAAAAGCTCCAAAGGCAGAAGACACACCTCCAGATAGTGCAACAAATAAAACCTCAAATTCTAACCAGAACTCTAATCCAAATACAGCAAATCCTTCGTCTTATCAATCTGCAAAAGAATCAGCAAACGCACTTGCCGAACTTCGCCAGCTTGCCAGTTTGAGAGATAAAGGAATCTTGACAGAAGAAGAATTTCAGCGTTTGAAAGGAAAATTAATGGAGAAATTGTAATTAAGTAGCTGATAGTTTTCAACTGTCAGATGAAATACTTTTGAAACAAAATAGGGCTTGAATTGATTTCATAGATACAATTTTAAATCTAAAAATCAATTCAAACCATTTATATAAAATGCAGAGCAAAAAAACGCTTATTCTTGGTGCAACGCCAAATCCTACTCGTTATGCTTATTTAGCAGCCGAAAGATTGACTGCTAAAAATCATGAAATTGTACCTGTCGGAATAAAAAAAGGGGAGGTTTTTGGACAAGAAATAGAATATCAAACTGAAAATAAAGACCTTACTATTCATACTGATATTGATACGCTAACACTTTATGTAGGTGTCAGAAATCAGCCCGAATGGTATAATTATATTCTTGAAACAAAACCCAAACGAATAATTTTTAATCCAGGGACAGAAAATCCAGAACTCATGAAAAAGGCACAAGAAGCCGGAATTGAAGTGGAAGCAGCTTGTACATTAGTTTTGCTAGGTTCTAATCAATATTAGAATAAATTTAGAAGTTAGATTTCAGAAGTCAAAATTCAAAATAGTATAAAATCTGTTTTAGGTTGCAAAACTTGAAACAGATTTTCTATTTTCCTACCATTTATCAAAATACAAAACTTCCCCCTTTTGATTGTAATAAGTAATCGTAAAAAATTAATGCATCTTATTTTTAATGTAATAGCTTGATAATCAATGTTTTATGTAATTATCAATTATCCATTTTAAATTAGCTTCGCTGCTTTGGCAGGTGTCCATTTACTTAATAAATTACTACTTTTCCATTTTTTAGATAATCCAAACGAGCAAAACCATAATTAGAATAAGCAAACAAGGCTTTTTTGTAATTTTTGTTTATAAAAGTTTTTTTCGAACCTGCACCACTATTTATTTGTCGCCAAATGTGTTTTTTGGTTGTGTTTTTTTTATTGAATTTATGATACTGCAAAGTGTGTTCGTGTCCACAAACGTAAACTAAATTAGAGTGTTTTTCAAAAATAGAAGATAGATTTTCCTTCAAATCTTGATACCGAGAATTTGAAATATCTTGTTCTTAAAAACCTAATTTTCGCATCAAAACATAAGCCGTTCCCAAAATAGGCAACAGAATATATAATTTTTTCTTAAAATCTACCAACGGAAAAAGATGAGGACGCAAAGGAAATTTTCCACTATGCGAACTTTCACTTTCTAATAAATGATGTGCTGCAACAATTACTTTTTTGTCTTTATTCTCAGAAATAATACTATCCAAACGAGTATAAATTTCTGCATTTATTTCTAATTCACAGTCAGAGGATTTATTTTTTTGAAAAATACTGTGTATCTAAACAAATCAAAACAACACTATCCGACAAATCAACAACGCTTGGTGTACTACAACCATTTTTTGGTAAATAAGCATAACCTTTTTGAGTAATATAATCTTGTTCTTCTACTACAAAAGTTTGTTTTTTGTCGTGTCCCCAATCATGATTTTCTGCTACAAAAATTATATTTTCTTTTTTATGATTTTCTACAATTTTGAGTTGAGAATCAATATGTTTTTCGGCTTCTTTTCTTTCTGCTAGTAATTTTGAATCTATTCTTATTTCTCTTTTGGGAATCAGAAATCAATCATACGGATAAATATTATCTCCCAAAAAAATTAAAGTAGAAGATGGATTTTGAGCAAGTTCATTTTTTTAAGCTAAAAAAATGGGTGTTAGTGCAACATGAGTGACATTTTTAAGTATTTGATTTTCAGTTGCAGCGCAACGTAACCTTTGTAGAACCTCAAAAATGAACTTTATTAG
>PFKD01000076.1:197-10332 GCA_002784125.1 Flexibacter sp. CG_4_10_14_3_um_filter_32_15 | reverse complement strand
ATATTTAACAAAATAATTCGAAATTTCTTATTTTCACTTACTTCCCTATTTTTTTTTAAATTTTCTTTAAGTTTTGTTTAAAACAAACTTCCTAAATCTATCATTTAGGAAGTTGTTAGGAATTGTTAGGTTGTAAGTTAGAAGGTTTCAAAACATAGTAGTTTTGGGCTTCTGTTTCTATGACCCACTAAATAGGCAATAAGGTTGCATAGGTTTTTTATTTTTCTCAAAAAAAATAAAATATTTTAAATCAGCACTCAAAAACACAGAAAAAACAAATTAAAATCCCATAGAATACCATTTAGTTAGACTTCCTAACAGTATGTAAGCAGAATACTATTTGGTATTTTTATTCAAACTCAAAATTATTTTCATAAAAACTTTGCAACACACAAAGAAATTATGTATTATTGGATAGAGTAAGAAATAAAGTGGCAACCTAATTTCTGAAAATGAATTTTCACTTACTTTTTTACCAAAATCTATATTGAAAACAAGAAATTATATTTATATTTTACATAACTTCTGATTTAATTTTAAATTAAATGAAGTTTATTTTACAAAAAGTTATTAAAATAATATGGCAGAACTCCTAAAAATACACCCAGATAATCCACAAGAAAGCAAAATTTTGAAAGTAGTGGAAACACTAAAAAATGGTGGTGTAATTATATATCCTACCGATACAGTATATGGAATAGGCTGTGATTTTACAAATGCTCGTGCAGTAGAAAAAGTCTGTAAAATCAAAGGAATTGATCCTCAAAAGATGCACCTTTCTTTTATTTGCTACGACTTGAGCGATATTAGTTTGTATGCACACAGAGTAAGCAATCACGTTTTTAAAGTCATGAAAAAAGCTCTACCGGGGGCATTTACTTTTATTTTAGATTCTAGTAATAAAGTTCCAAAAGTAGGTGGGGTAAAGAAAAATCAAGTTGGAATTCGTGTTCCTGACCACAAAATTCCTAGAATGATTGTACAAGAACTTGGAAATCCTATCGTAACGACTTCAGTTTATGATAAAGAAGGAAATCCAATGACAGACCCTTCACTCATGAAGGAGGAATATGAACATTTAGTAGATATCGTTATTGATGCTGGAGTGGGCGAAATAGCTCCTTCTACTGTCATTCGTTGTATAGAAGATAATATTATTTTACTCCGTCAAGGATTAGGAGATATAGAAAAATTCGCTGATGTGCTTTCAAAAGAAGAAGCCGAATCACTCCTAGTAGAAGAAGAGTAAAAGAAAAAGAATTTGTAAGGTTAGATTTTTCATTTTTGATTTTGTTTTAGTGAATAGAAAAACCACTACTTTTTTGAGGTAGTGGTTTTTTGTTTTGTACTTTTGTACAACCTACTCAACGATTGCTAAGGTCAGATTACTGACCATTATCAACGTTTCTTTATTAAAAATATTCTAGCTCAAAATTTTACAAAATGAAACCTCAAATCCTACAAAATATTTCCTTAAAACCCTACAATACCTTTGGCATAGATTGCACAGCCAAAAATTTTATAGAAGTAAAAACAGTTGATGAATTACTGGAAGTTTTAAAATTAGTAGAACAAGAAAAATTTCCTTCTATTTTTATTTTGGGAGGAGGAAGCAATATTCTTTTTTTAAATGATTTTGATGGATTGGTAATTAAAAATTCTATTAAAGGAATTGAAAAAGTAAACAATACAGAAAATGAAGAAAATATAACGCTTTATGTAGGTGCAGGCGAAAAATGGCATCAGTTCGTGCTTTTTTGTTTGGAAAATAACTATGGAGGAATAGAAAATTTATCCTTAATTCCGGGGACAGTAGGAGCTGCACCGATGCAAAATATTGGTGCGTATGGCGTAGAGATTTGTAATGTAGTAGAGCGAGTAAAAGTAATTGATAGAAAAACAAAAGAAATAAAATGGATTATAAATGATGAATGTCAGTTTGGTTATCGTAGTAGTATTTTCAAACATCAAGCAAAGGATAAATATATTATTATCGGTGTAGAATTTAGATTGACTAAGAAAAATCATATTCTGAATACCTCTTATGGAGCGATTCAAGATTTTTTATATTCTGAAGATACTTTAAATTTAAACACAAATCAAATTCCTAGCATCAATCAAATTAGTAAAGCTGTTATTGCAATTAGAGAATCAAAATTACCTAATCCAAAAGAGATTGGCAATGGAGGAAGTTTTTTCAAAAACCCTGAAATTCCGAGTAATCAGTTTGAAGAATTAAAAAAAGAGTTTCCTACTATTGTGGGCTATGCTGTTTCGGATGAAATAACAAAAGTTCCTGCGGGTTGGCTTATTGAGCAATGTGGTTGGAAAGGAAAAATAGTAGGTAATACAGGCGCACACAAAAATCAAGCTCTCGTTTTGGTAAATTATGGCGATGCAAAAGGAGAAGAAATTTGGAATCTAGCCAAAGAAATTCAAAAATCTGTCTTTGATAAATTCGGACTAAATATCGAACCTGAAATTAATATTGTGGGGTAATTTTGAATCTCTTTTTTACACAAAAACCTCTAATTTTTGGTAGTCTTTTCGTAAATAGCGTTAAAGTCCTCAATGTAAGTGGGTTAAAGTTTGTTAAGTGCCTTTTTAAAGAATAAGGATTGCTTTATTTTGTATAAATTAATATTAACAAAGAATTGAAGTTTGATAATTTGATAAATCAAACTCTACATAACAGCTTGATTTATCAAGTTGAATCACCTCAAAACTAACTTACTTGAAAATACATTTACCTCTCATCTAATAAAGTAATACAGAATAACAAGCGAAGAGGAAATACTAAATAACATATTAAAATGAAAATAGAAGGATTAGTAGGCGCAAAACAAGTACGCTACATTATTGCGCTGATGAGTTTGGCTATGCTTGGGCTGATAGGGCTGCAATTTTATTGGATAACTACTACAATACATCTCAATAAATCTCGTTTCAAACAAAATGTACATCAAGCACTTGAAAAAGTCGCTGCTCGTTTGGAAAAACATGAAGCTGTTTATGTCATGAAAAGTAGTGCCGACCAAATGAGTGGGCAGCTTATCTCTACCTTAGATTCTATCACTAGAGCGCAAAATACCAGTTCTTCACTCACTTATGAACTTCAATTTGAAGTAAAAAATGGAGTTACTTCAAGTAGCCAAAGTACAGAACTTATTCTTCAACCCATGGCAAAGTATGATATTCGTGATCCAAAAATTGCATGGGAAGAAAATAAGCGTAGAAGAATCAATAAATCGCAAATTGTATCTATTATTGCTGAAAAACTTTTTTTTCAAAATCAAGAAAAACCTATTCAACAACGCACTAGTCGCCCTGTAATTGATTCTATTTTGCATGAAGAAATGCAAAGCAAAGGAATTACATTAGACTATGACTTTGCTGTTTTTAATCACTCTGAAAAGCAATGGTTTTTTGCTTCTCCTTCTACAAATAGTGAATGTTTGGTAGAAACAAATTATTGTACCAAGCTTTTTCCGAATGACATGCGTAATCCAGATAATTTGTTGTGCGTCTATTTTCCTACTGAATCCAAATATTTGATGGGAAAAATGGCAATGATATTGTCTTCTTCTGTTATTTTTATTGGTGTAATTATTCTTTGTTTTGCTGCTGCTATTTATACAATTATTCGTCAGAAAAAAGTATCAGAAGTTACCAATGATTTTATCAATAATATGACCCACGAATTCAAAACGCCGATTGCAACTATTTCTCTTGCTCGTGAGATTTTACAAGATGCTAGTATTCAGCAAAATCCAGAAAAAACAAATCGTTATTTGGGAGTTATTGCAGATGAGAGCAAACGACTCAGTTCGCAAGTAGAAAACGTATTACAAGCTGCCAAACTAGATAGAAAAGACGTAAAACTCAATTTCAAATCATTAGATATTCATTCAATTATAGAAAAAGTAATCCGAAATAGTGCCGTACAAGTAGAAAATAGAGGAGGGAAAATTTTTACAGACTTGAAAGCTAATCAAACCATCATTGAGGGTGACCAAGTACATATTACAAGCATTATTTCGAACTTAATAGATAATGCAAATAAATATTCGCCCAAAATTCCACGCATAGAAGTACAAACTCAAAATACCTCAAACGGAATTGCCATCAAATTTATTGATGAAGGACAAGGAATTCCGAAGAAAGTAGTCAGCAAAATATTTGATAAATTTTACCGAGTTCCGACAGGAAATGTACACAATGTAAAAGGTTTTGGATTAGGACTTAGCTACGTCAAATCAATGGTAGAAGCACATCACGGAACAATAAGCGTAGAAAGTGAAATGGGAAAAGGCTCTATTTTTACAATAAAATTACCTTTCAAGCAGCCTGTATAGAGAAAATAGATATTGGGAAATGGGAATTCGGTAATGTTGAAAGTAATCAATTTTTGTCTTTAACTCATTTCAGTTTCCATTTCCTATATCCTAATTCCCACTTCCTACTCAAACTCTCAGCCCCAAAATAGTCATATCATCTCGTTGAGCTTCGCCATTTCTAAAGATTTCGAATTCTTTTAGGAGTTCTAGTTTTTGTGTGGCAAAAGGATATTCTTTTATTTGTTCTAAAAACTGTGTTAGTTTTTGAGTACCGTATTTTGTTCTCTCAAAGTTATTTTGATCTGCAAATCCGTCTGTTGTGAGATAAAGTATATCGCCTGTTTGTAAGTGGAGTGTATGGGTAATAAATTGCTGATTTTCTTGTTTTTGTTTTCCTCCTATGCTTCGATTATTTCCTTTTATTTTCAAAAACTCTCCTCCTTGTACATAATAAAGTGGACGATGCGCTCCTGCAAAAGTTACTTGCTTTCCAAAATCTGTTGTTTCGATGGCACAAATAGTTACTTCCATTCCATCATCATTTTTTCCTTCATTTTGCTTTAAGGCATGTTGGACTTCTAAATGCAAAACTTCCAAAATCATAGCAGGGTCATAGATTTTACTTTGTCCAATGATTTTATTCAAAAGTGTTTGTCCAATCATAGACATAAACGCCCCTGGAACGCCATGTCCTGTACAATCTACCACAGCTACAAATGTTTTTCGCTTCTTACGATAGACCCAGTAAAAATCTCCAGAAACTACTTTTTGAGGTTTGTAAAGTGCGAAACTATCTGTAAAGTATTCATTCAATTCGGCTTCAGTAGGCAAAACGGCATCTTGAATCTGACGAGCATAACGAATAGAATCCATTATCTGAACTTGTGAACGCTCAATTTCTTCTGTTTTTTCTTGTGTTTCCTGCAAACTGCTTTGTATTTTGTTTAGCATCAAACCAAAGTCTTTTGAAAGCCAACCTATTTCATCATTTGTAATTATGGGTTTGATAGAATACTGTTCTGAAAAGTCATTTTTTATCACTTTATGAATAGAATTGGACAACTGACGAACAGGCAAACTCAATTTTTTACTAATCAGATAACTAATAAACATTCCCAAAATAAAACATAAAAAAACAACTGCTCCCAAGGTATATTTTATTCGATAGGTTATTTCTTGTGCTTGAAGCTCACCTTCTTTATTTATTTCTGCAATAATATCAGCAATTTGATAGGCTTTTTGCTGTGTTTGGTGGCGCATCCCTTCATGAACATTTAAGCCAATTTGTTTTTCATAATCTACCATATCCAAAAAGGCATACTGATATTTTCGAAGCAACTCTAGCATTTCTTTTTGACGTTCTTTGTCTTTTATAGTTTCTCCAATTTCTGCTCGTAAATCTTGAACGGCAAGCGAAAGTTTATTGATATATTCTTCTTCTTTACGAATCATAAAATCTTTTTCATGCCTTCTAACCATCAATAACTTTTCTCTTTTGAAAGGCAAACCAGAGTTTTCTATTTCGTGAATAAACTTACGCATCTGCCCTACTTTTCCATAATCTTTATGTCCTTTTCGCTGTGTAAGTTGCACCAAACGCTCAAAAAGCACTTCATATTCTCCTACCGATTGCTTGAGTTTGAATAATTTTTTATCAATAGTATCATTGCGTAATTCTTCTCTATTTTTTAAAGCCATTAAGCCATGTTGAATATCATATAATTTTTGAGTGCGAATGTCTAAATACTCACTTTCTCCCGTTTCAAAGAAAGCAGTATTGATAGTTTCATATGTAAAAAAATCTTTTTCTATTCCACTAAGTGTCTGAATATTAATATGAAGGTCGGTAAGAAGGTCGGTAATACTTTGTATACGCTCTCTTTTTTCATAAAACATAAAAATAGAACCTATAATAAGTGCCGTTAGCAACAAATAGACGCTAAAATAGAGTTGTAGCTTATTTTTTATTCCTCTAAATTTTTTATTTGACTGAACAGAAGTCGTAGAATTTTGAGTCATTTTTTTAAAATTATAATCGTAATGTAAGCTGGTAGTTATTCTTATTGGGTTTTATTTCTTGACTACAAAATTACTAGAAACAGCATTCAAAAACTCAAAAAACAGGTTACGAAATAATTACACTTTTATAAATTGAGAGAAAATAAAGATGATAATAATTCAGAGTTTGATTCAAAATTAAATTTATAGAGGAAAAAATATGATTTATTATTTTAAATCCTAATAAAATTATGATGGTTTGACAGTTCTGTAAATAAATTGTTACAGGTATCAAACTGAGTGGATTAAAAACAACAGAACCCTAAAATTAATCGAATTATATTATTAATCAAATTGATTTTAGGGTTTTATTGAAAGGGCATTTCATTAATAATCAATCACTAATAATTTACCATTAAAAATTAACCCTTTTTTTCGTCTTCTTCTTTAATATCACGTTCTAGTTCAGCCATAAAAACAGCATCAACCGATTCTGCTACCGTTGGAATAATATTAAGAACGCTATCTAGTTTTGAAATTGTCATGAGTTTCATAACGTGGTCACTGACAGCAGCAAGAGCTAAATAGCCATTGATTTGCTCAGAAAGACGTTTGGCTACCAAAATAGAGCTAAGTCCAGATGAATCTACATACTTGATATCGCCCATATCAAAAATAAGATTGACCATTCCAGACTGATAGAGCGTAAAAAATTCGGTTTTTAGTTTCGGTGCAATCGAGGAATCTAATTTTTCTTCTTGCAGCTTGAATACAGTATATTGTTCTTGTTTGTTGAGTGTAAATTTCATATCTAGGTTTTGTAATTTTGAATATGGAGTAGGAATCAAAAAGTGGATTTGAAAATTTTTAATAAAATACGAAAGATTTTATCAAAAATTTCACAAAAAATAAAATCTTTACTTATTTGTCTAGCAAGTTACAAAAAAACCTCAAAATCTCTCTATTGTTTAAATCTTGTTTATTTTGTCTAGCTAGTTTTTAGTTATTCTCTTCAAAAATAAATTTTTCATTATTTCTTCATTTTGTTACTTGATAGTTTGTTAATGTTGTGGATAAGTCGTAATTTTGCGCTCTTTACAAGTTCTTTTTAAGAAGAGAACAAAAGACAAAAATCTTTTTTAGGTTTTTATCAGAAAGAAATCAGTTCAAAAAATCGTACTCTCAAACTGTATTTTTTATACATAAGATAGAAACGAATAATCAAGAAAAGTAGGCAGAACGCTTCTATTTTACTATCTAAAAATAAAAGCAACTATTTTTCATCAGACTTTCATTTTATTCCTCTCATAAAATCAAAGTTCTGTAATTTAATAAACGGATTGCTCTATTTTTATTAAATTTAGGATTGAAATTAGATTTTTTATTTAACACAAAGAATTCTTTTTAATCAGATGACTTTTTCTAATTTTTAAAGGAAATTTCATCAAAAATAGTTTAACATTAAATGGCAAATCATAAATCAGCCCTCAAACGTATTCGTTCGAATGAAGCTAAACGTCTTCGTAACCGTTACCAATTAAAAACGACACGTACTTATATCAAACGTCTTCGTGCAACTACTGATGCAGCAGAAGCGAAAGAATTACTTCCTAAAGTAGTAGCGATGGTAGATAAATTGGCAAAACGCAATATCATTCATGATAGAAACGCAGCTAACAAAAAATCTAAATTGATGAAATATGTAAACACTTTGTCTGCATAATTTGTAGTAAATATTTTACTATTTCATTGAAAAAAAGGTAACTTTAATATTTTTAAAGTTGCCTTTTTTTGTTTAAAAAGTAGCCGACAGTTTCCAACTGTCGCTGTTCTACTCTTGACACTTTGGAAAGTGTCAGCTACAGAATACAAAAATGTCTATCAAAAATCTCAAAATTACAGAATTAGAAAAAAAATGTGCAGAACTACGTCGTTTTATTATCGAACACGTAGCTCAAAATGGTGGGCATTTGGGCGCAACTTTGGGCGTAATTGAGCTTACAGTTGCACTTCATAAAGCCTTTTCTTTTTTAGGAACACAGCAATCTGACAAACTCATTTGGGACGTAGGGCATCAAGCCTATGCACATAAAATCTTGACAGAGAGAAAAGAAAACTTTCATACCATCAGAAAATTAAACGGACTTTCGGGTTTTCCTTCTATCAAAGAAAGTAAATTTGATGATTTTGGAACAGGACATTCTTCTACTTCGCTTTCTGCTATTTTGGGAATGGCTGTCGCTTCTCAGTTTTCACAAGATAAAATCATCAAAAACCGTTGGCATATTGCAGTCATTGGCGATGGTGCTTTTACGGCTGGTTTGCCTTTTGAGGCTTTGAATAATATTCAAAATAACCGTCAAATTAATACGGAAAAAGGCATTCAACCCAATATTTTGATAATCTTGAATGACAACGGAATGTCTATTGATGAAAACGTAGGAACACTAAAAAGTCATTTTGAAGAGCTTTCACAACAACATTGGATAAAAGGAAATAATGCAGAGTCAGAAAATAATTTTACTATCCCTTCTATTTTTGAGTTTTTTGGAGGAAATTTTCATGGTTCTATCGACGGACATAATTTGGAAACTTTACTTGATTTTTTTGATGAATTAAAATCAAATACAAATCAGAATTTATATCAAAACAAAGTTCATTTTCTTCATATCAAGACCATAAAAGGAAAAGGAATTATTGAAGGTTCAGACCAAGAATACAATTCAGAAATTGAATCAAAATATAATTCGTGGCACGCACCAGCCAAATTCGAAACCAAAACAGGACAACTTCTCAAGTCAGAACCTTCAAAAAATAAAAAATCATTTCTCAAATTTCAAGATGTTTTTGGTAAAACACTTATACAATTAGCTCAACAAAACTCTAAAATTATTGCCATTACTCCTGCTATGGCTTCGGGAAGTTCGCTTTTAGAAATGCAGCAACTTTTTCCTACTCGTGTTTTTGATGTTGGAATTGCAGAGCAGCACGCTGTTACTTTTTCGGCAGGGTTAGCTACTCAAAATTTTGTTCCTTTTTGTGTCATTTATTCTACTTTTTTACAGCGCAGTTACGACCAAATTATACACGATGTTTGTGTACAAGAACTCAAAGTAATTTTTTGTATTGACCGTGCAGGGCTCGTGGGGGCTGATGGAGCAACACATCAAGGCGTTTATGATATTGCTTATTTGCGACCTATTCCGAATCTTGTTTTAGCTGCACCAATGGAGGAAATAGAGTTTCAAAAGATGCTTTTTGCAGCTCAATTAGAAAAAAACAAAACTTCTTTTGCCATTCGTTATCCTCGTGGAGAAGGTTTTTTGATAGAAAAGAATGAAAATCTAGTAGAAATTAATCAGTTAGAGAAAACTGAAAATCAGATAAAAATAGGAAAAGCAAGACCAATAAAAGAAGCTAATCAAGAAACACAGCTTATTATTCTTTCTTATGGAATTGTAGGAAATTTTGTAAAAGAAGCTATTGATAGTTTAGAAAAAGATGAAATAGAAAATACTAAAATTATAGATAAAATAGCGCATTATGATATGCGTTTTTGTAAGCCTTTAGATGAACAGACTTTACATCAAATTTTTACTTTTCAGCATATCAAAAATATCATTACCATTGAAGATGGAAGCAAAATAGGAGGTTTTGGAAGTGCTATCTTAGAGTTTCTGAATACCAATAATTATTTAAGACAACTTGATAAAATAGAAATTTTGGGAGTCCCAGACCAGATAATTCCCCACGCAAGTCAGCAAGAACAGTATAGCTTTTGTAAAATTGATACAAAATCT
>PFKD01000076.1:0-181 GCA_002784125.1 Flexibacter sp. CG_4_10_14_3_um_filter_32_15 | reverse complement strand
GTCGCTTAGTCAATTTGTACTACGTAAGGAAAAGGCAAGCCTTTTCCTAGTCAGTCTTTGATATTTCAACCAAAAATATACAATATGTTTAGGAAAAGGCGTGCCTTTTCCCTACTAAAAACGATAATTTGCTATACGCCCGTTATTTGATAATGTAGTTATCTGTGGTGATTCGTAAAAT
>PFKD01000331.1 GCA_002784125.1 Flexibacter sp. CG_4_10_14_3_um_filter_32_15 | reverse complement strand
TCTGATAGTTAAAGTGTGTTTAAACACACTGAAAGCAGTATAAAAAGTTTCGTGCGTTTACCCTAATATTTTTGAACAGATAAACCTTTTCTAAAAAACAAATCTGAATATTTTTAAACCATATAGTATAAAATTTAATTTTACAAAAATTTAGAAATACTAATAAAAAATACATAGTAAGTAGATTTTTCTAAAACTCAAAAAATTCCGATTGAATAAATTGTTTTTGGATACCTCTACATGGATGGTGAGTTACATTATTTTAAAGTTTATACTATTACCCTTTCAAAAAGATTTGCAGATTTGTAAACAAATTTGAAGGTCTCAAGAGTAATACTACTTTGATTTTATCTCGCAAAATAATGACGATTTCATTACGTTCTAGGATTTTACTTTAAAATTGAGCTTAAAACTGAGTTTAAAATTAAGCTAAAGAATAATTTTTAATATATTCTTTAAAAACGACTATTTATATTTTTTAATTCTGTAACTTGATACAATATAGGAATTAAATTTTGATTATGCAAGTATTTGTAGAATTAAATATTTACAGTAATGCTAGTTTTTATTTCTAATTTTTCTTTATTTGAAGCGTAATTAATACTAAAATCGTAGCCCTATAAATTATTTATAAATTAAAATTGTATTTAAAGATATGTATTGTTATCTCAAAAATAAATTTAGAAATTTTTCAGTTTTATCAATTTTATTTTCTAGTCTTCTGATTATCAGCTCTTTTGATACTGCAAAGGCACAAATAAATGATTCGATTAATGAAATAATTACTTCAAGACTGAGAAGAAATGTAGAAATTCTTGCGCTTGGCGACCCTACACATACCGAAGGGACAATTACGACACACCGAGTAGATTTAATAAAAAAATTGACCACACAGCGAGATTTTAGAGTTATTGCCTTCGAATCTAATGTTTTTAATATGTATATAGCCTACCAAAAATTTCTAAAGACAGGAGAAAATAAAGATTTGTTTGATGGAATGTATGGTCTTTTTCCTTGTCAAGAGTTTATTGAGCTTTTTGATTTTATAAAAGAGCAAAACGAAAAAGGCGATAGTATTATTATAGCAGGTTTTGATACACGGTTTTCTGGAGAGAAGACTTTCGATAATCTAAAAAATTCGATTGATGATTATTTGAGTAGAAACCCACAATTTAAGACATTGCTGTCGGAAGAAGAAAAAATGGCGTATTATGAATCTTTATATCCTTTGACACATTACGGAATTTCAAATTTGTTTGTCAATAAAAAGAAAGTGTATGCAACGCTTTTGCCTTATACAGAATTGATTTTGTCACTTATTCAATCCACAAAAGAGCAAAATACAGAAGAAGACGTTTTTCTAACTCAAGCACTGACAAATATTTTGCAGTTACATCCTACTGATAAAGAATTAAATTTTAAAGAAAAAGGAAATATAGAAGACAAACACATGTTAGATAATCTAATTTTTTTGAGAGAGCAATATCCGAATCAGAACATAATTTTATTCGGTTCAACTACTCATTTTTTGAAAGATTCAAAAAGTATTGACCAAAGTTTTTTTCAAAATTATAGAATGTGTTTTGGAGAACATTTGAACAAAACTTTCAAAGATAAATATTTCTTTATTGCTTATTCTGCTTTTTCAGGCACTAGAAAAGGAGCATTTGTAACTAGAAAAATAAAAAAACCAAAAAAGAGTACAATAGAGAGACAAGCAGAATATTATAGACCAATAAAGTTGGGAGAACAGAATAAGCTAATAAATTTTTCTATTTTACTTAACTATGGAACTCTGATTTTGGAAGAAAAAATAAAAAGCCGAATTATGGGACATACCTATCAATCTATGCAACTAGATAAAGTCTGTGATGCTATTATTTTCTTGGAAAATTGTGAGCCTTACACAAAACTCCCTACAAAAACAGAAAAAGTAGAAAAAATAGAATAGATTATTTATTTTCTTTTTCATTCTGTTTTTCATTCTGTTTTTCTTTGGCTTCTTCTTCTTGTTTCATTTCTGCTTCTCTGATAATTTTCTTTTTTTCTCTAACAAAACGTTCTACTTGTTTTTTCAAGACAGGAAGAGGAATATGTCCATTTTTTAATAAAATTTCATGAAACTCTTTAAGATTGAAGTTTTCTTCTAGTTCGTATTCGGCATATTCTCTTAGATTTTTGAAACGAATTTTACCCATTTTGTAGATAGTAGCTTGAGCAGGACGAACGACTATTTTATCTACCTCGTTCTTCATTTCTTCTCTTGGAAGCCCTGTGTTTTTTACTAAAAACTCAATACCCTCTTCTCTTGTCCATCGTTTTAGATGAATACCAGTATCAACAACTAAAAGAGAAGTAATGAATAGTTCATGCTGAATTTTACTAATTCTAGTATATAAATCTTTGTAGTAGTCAATAGAATTTTTATTTTCATCTTTCAATAAATCAGCAAAATAGCCTTCCCAACCTTCATAATAGACATCAAATTGTAAGACTCTTCTAAAAGTAGGAATGTCTGTAAGTTGTTGTTCATACCAAGATTGAATATAACGCCCACCTGCTTTTTCATAAATCCAAACAGGCATTTTATTTTGAGGAATAGTTTCGGCATTTTTTAGATTAATATAAAGTGCAGGACGTGTTTTGTCGTGTCCTCCTTGAAATTCTAATAAAGGCAAGCTATTTTCCAAAGGTAAAGGTACACGCACTAATTTGAGAGATTCTTTGGGCTGGTACAAGAAAAAATTATCAAAAGCTTGATAGGCAGAATCTGAATAAAGTTGATAGGTAGCTAAATAATCTTTGTAATTATCGTCTATTTCAAAGTCAGTAGGCAAGCGATTATTTATTTTGGCTAAGTTTTTTGAAATAGAATCTTTTTGAGGAAACTTTAAGGAATCAAAAATTACTAGTAGTTCTTCTCTCAAAGCATTTATTTCATTCAAGCCTTCTTGATGATAGTCTTCGCTAAAAGATTCATCTAAAGGAATATGAGAATGAACCATGAGCAGGATATTGTAATAGTTTGTTCCGATAGATATAGTCGTATCTGTACCCAATTTCCAAACTCCTGCATCATTATTTGATAGCTTAATTTCTTCCTCCAAATAATTTAGTAATTTTTTGTAGGCAGGAAAAACATCATCTTCAATAATTTCTTTTGCTTCTACCTTTAATTCATCTTTGGCAAGAGGCAAAATTCGGTCTGCATATTCTACCTTGCGAGCAAAATCTCTATACAACAAATTATATTCTACATTTCTTGAAATAAAATCTTTTGTTTCTTCAATTACACGTTCCAAAATAAAGCGAGGAGGAATTACTTTTGCTACTTTTCTTGATGCTAAAAGCTGAATGAGCTGATCGAATTTATCATCAAACTTTGATAAACGTTCTAAATAATCTTCGGCATCACCAAGCGTTTCGACCTGATGCACTTCCATCATAAAACGAGGTAATTCTACTTGAATACCATTGATATGATTTACAGGATATTCGTACTGACGAAAAGCATGGCGAAGAACTTCCAACTCTAAATACCAAGACAGTATTTCGGTAGATAATAGTTCTTCTTCGGTTTGTTGTGAAGGTTTATAAGTAAGTAGCATATCAAAATTACGTATAATACTTTCCTTATACCGTCTATCTCGTTCTTTATCAGAAATATCTGTCAGTTGGCTATTATGATATGTAATTCCGTACTGTTCCAAAAGATGCAAACGGCTCATCAGTTCGGGGTCGTCTTGCCCATATTCTATAAACATGCGTTCATAAAAAAGCTCTATACTAAAAGGCTTAAACCAGATTAGATTACAGACCCAAATACTAAAAATAATAAATGAAAAAATAAACAAACGCAAAATAACTTTTCCTACTTTTAGTTGTTCTAAGTAAGAAATTGTTTTATGACTTATATGAATCCATACCCTTCGCCACGCAAATTTAGTATGAATAATCTCTCCTCTACTAGCCATGTTGAGCCTAGTGTCTCTGCTGGGAACATTATGTGGAATATCTTCTTTGACCTCGACCATACACTATGGGATTTTGAACAAAATTCTAAACAAACCTTGTTTAGTTTGTATCAAAAGTATGAATTATCTGATAAAATTATTAATAATGAAACAATATCTTTTGATGATTTTTTGATTGCCTTCCAAACTACAACTAAATTTCTTTGGAAACAACATCATTTAGGCTTGGTTGATAAGACAAAGATACGACAACTTCGCTTTACTCTTATCTTTGAAGAGCTACACAAGATGAAAAATAAGAAAGAACTCTTCGATAAAATGGCTTATCAAAACTTTGAGCAAAACTTATTGGAAGAGCTAGAAGACGAATATCAATATACCTGTCCTCGTCAGCCCAATCTGTTGCCTTTTGCTTTAGAAATGCTTACTTATTTGCAATCTAAAGGCTATCAACTTCATATCCTTACCAATGGTTTTGAAGAAAGTCAGAAGTTGAAATTAGAACATTCTGGTATTTTGCCTTTCTTTAAAAATATCATTACTTCTGATTGTACAGGATATACCAAACCGAATCCTATTATTTTTAACCATGCACTCACTATTTCTAACGCTACACCTCAAAATTCTATTATGATTGGAGATAGTTTTGATGCCGATATTTTGGGCGCACGTTCTTTAGGAATGAAAACAATTTTCTATAATCCTCATAAAAAAACACCTCAGTATTCTGTGGCGAGTTATGATATTGCGTGTTGGAAGGAAATTGAAAAGATTTTGTAAAAAAAATTACGATTGTTTTGTAAAACTATACCCTAAAACCCAAAACAGTAATATCATCACGTTGTTCTAGTTGCCCTTGATGAGTGTCTAAAGCTATTTCAATTTGCTGACATTGTTCTTCCATTGACAAATTGATGTTTTTTTCTATTAATTGCATCAAATTAGGTGTTCCAAATTTTTCTCCTTTTGGATTGGATTGGTCTGCAAAACCGTCAGTAGTTAGATACACGCTTGTTCCTTTTTCTAAAATAAGTTCGTTACTTTCATAAGGTTTTCCTTTTGTACGGTTTGAGCCTATCGAACGGCGTGTTCCTGCTACATTTTCTAAAGAAGTAGTAGTAGGCAAAGCATACCAAAGTGGACGTTTTGCACCTGCAAAACTTATTTTTGTTGTTGGGCTATTTTTATTTACTTCTATTGTACAAATGGCTGCGTCCATTCCATCTTTATTGGTTTGTTCGCCTGATTGAAGTGAGTTTTTGAGTATTTCATCTAAGTTTTCTAAGATTTGAGCTGGATTTGTAATGTGTTTTTCATTCACTATTTCATGTAAAAAAGTATTTCCAATAAGCGACATAAACGCCCCTGGAACGCCGTGTCCTGTACAATCAACAGCAGCAATTACCATTTTTTTTGTATTTGTATCTCTATCAAAAACAGTCGTGAACCAATAAAAATCACCAGAAACAATATCTTTTGGACGATAAAGAATAAAAAAGTCTTCTATATTTTGTTTGATAAGTTCTTTTGAAGGCAAAACGGCTGCTTGTATTGTTCTTGCATATCGAATGGAATCGGTAATATGTTCATTTTTTTCATTGATAGTGGCATACGATTGAGCATTCGAAACGGCAATGGCAGCATAAGAAGCCAAAGAACGCAAAATAGTGAGATGATTATTTTGATACGCATTTTTAGCAAAACTCTGAACAGTAAGCACTCCAATAGCTTTTTCTTGTACAACCAAAGGAAGATAAATTAAGGATTGAGGCAATTCTCCTACTTCTAATTCTTTTGTATGATAAACAGGGAAATCTTTTTGAAAATCATTAGTGAAAATTTCTTTTTGATTGATAAAAGACTGAACAGCGAGTTTTTGAGTGTCTTCTAAAGAATCTGAGTTAAAAGGTAGTGTTTCTCCATTTTCTACAAAACCTCTAAAATCAATTTGCTGACGAAACGGATTAAAAATACCTATTCCAAACCCTTCTGCTGGCATCAAACTATTTACACTTGAGTAAAGCATACTTATAAGTTCTGTCAAGTCAAGTGTAGCCGTAATTTGCTGACCTATATCTGCAAGTATTTGGATATTTTGATATGATTTTTCTATTTCTTCTTTTTGTTGCTCTATATTTTGTTTTTGCATCAAAACTTCTTCTTTTTGCTGTTCTAGTTGTCCATTAGCAAGTTGTAATTCTGATGTTCTTTCTTTTACAGTTTCTTCTAGTTTCTGATTTTTATATTTAAGTCTTCTAACATTATAACGAATACCAGCATAAGTTAGAATAGAAACAAGTAGAATTCCAAATACAAAATATAAAACATAAGCTAAAGGAGTTTTATAAAAAGGAGGTGCTATTGTAAAATCATATTTTGTAATTCGGCTAGTTGTTCCATACGTATTTTTTGCTTCTACTTCGAAAGAATACGTTGCTGCATTGAGGTTGGTATATTCTTTTTTAGTTTCTGTTGTCCATTCCGACCATTTTTTATCGTAGCCATTTAGTTTATATCTGAAAACTGTATTTTGTTCGTCTAAAGAATTATTTGAACTATAAAAAAAGGTAAGGGAGTTCTGCTCATAATTGAGTACAGGATCGTTATTTTGCTCTGTATAATTTTCATTAAAAAGCACCGAATCAGCTTGCATTATCTTTCTGATAAAGACATTAAATTTTGCTTTTTGATAATTGTCATTAGTTATATTTAAATAAAAAAGTCCTTCTGAAGTTCCTATTCCAATTTTATTTTCTTCTTCTACACCAAAAAATGTATTGATAGAAATAGAGTTTTTGACAAGTCTTTCAGTAGGAAGTTTTTGGCTTTTATTTGTCTTTGTATTAAATAAATAATAATCTGTTTTTTCCACTCCTCCTATTCGTAGTATGATATTTTCATCATCTATGTTGTACATTTCTACCACATATTCACTTGGCTTTATTAATTTACTAATAATTTGATTTGTTTCAAAAGTATTATTTTTCCATATATACACCAATGAATCGGCTGCAATATAAATTTGATTATTATGCTTCTCTATATTGTGTACTTTATGATTAAATTCTATATTTTGTTCTTCTAAAGAATATTTTTCTTCAAAAATATGTAGTTTTGCTTCTCCATCAACAACAAACAATAAATTATCTTTCATTTCTAAACCTGCTGTTGTAAGGTTTGGAATTACTTGTAAAAAACTATGTTTTCCGTCTTTTGAATATTCTAATTGAAAAATACCTTGTTGATTGAGTACGCCTACATACAAACGATTTTGTGTTGTTGTGGAAGGAATAATGTAATTAGAAGAAGCGTCTGTTTTGAGGTATTCTTCCCAAGAATCTTTCTCTATTTTATTGACTCCAACATTGGTAACAGCCAAAAATATAGTATCATTTGAAAACGAAAGAGGCAGGCTTTGCATTTGCCATGCTTGAAAAGATTTACCTTCCAAAGCTGAAAAATTATTTGTTTTGTTATCATGATAAAAAACACCATTTGTAGAACTTACATAAAATAAGTTTTGATGTCTTTTAGCATCTGTAACAATCCCTTTTATTCCTTTGATTTCACCATATTGAGTAAAAGGAGAGCCTAATTCTACTTTTGCAATTCCTTTGGCAAGGGCGAGCCATAAGTTGTTTTGATTGTCTATTTCTGTTCCATATACTTTATCTGCTACTCCGTCTGCTTGTTTGTATTGAAATACTTTTTTTCCTTCTTGATTGACACAAATAATTCCATAACGAAGTGTAGAAATATAGTAGTTTCCATCACTTCCAATGATTCCGTGATAAATAGAGGTTATTTCTTCTGCTGTAAGGTCGGTCTCGAACTTCCTAAATTGATTGGTTTTTGGGTTGTAGATTAATAAAGATTCATAATTTTTACCTACCATTATTTCTTCTTTATTTGTTTTTGGATAGGGTAACATAAAATAAATCCCAGCATTATCTATCAAGGCTTCATTAGAAACAAACTGTAACTCTTCATTTTCTAACTTTTTTAGACCAACTCCTTTATCCAATACATAAACTTGATTATTTATGTAATACATCAAGTAAAAATACTTTCCCTCTGGAGTCCATTTTGTTATTTTTCCATCTTTATAACGAAAAATATATTTATCAGTACTAAAAAATACACCTTTTGGCGTAGCTTTTACTTTCCAAATTTCGCCAAAATTTCTATCTGCTGAATCCAATAAATTTACTAAAGACACAAACTCTAGCTTTCCAGTAGAGTCAGCTTCCAGTTTGCCAAGTTGATTGATAGCACCGATAAAAACAGTATTCGTTTCATCAATATCTAAAGCACGTATAAAACCTACATCAGGAACTTCAATTTTTCGCCATGTTTTTCCGTCAAATTGCAAAATACCTTCTGTATTAGCAAAATAGAGAATCCCTTTTTTATCTTTCTTGACAGCCATATTTATAATACCAGCTTGATATTCTTTAGGCGAATAGATACGAGTAAAAGGAATTGCACCATCACTCACAGGAGATTGAGCATACGTTTTTGTGGAATTTAAAGAAGCTAAAAGGGGAATTATGGTTACAATAAGTTCAACAAAATATCGAAAAAATAGTATTTTTGTCATAAAAAAATAAGGAACGTAAAAAAAGGGGAATTTTACACACCTACAAACTACACAAAATCACTTAGTTTTCCAATTTCTTTTGGCATAACTCCTCGTTCTGTTTTTTGTAAAGTACAGCATTGATTAACTGGGTCGTGTTCGAAAAATAAAATATAATCCTTTTCGACAGCTTCATTTAATAATTCTTCTTTTTCAGAAAGTGTTTGTAAAGGTCGCATATCGTACGCCATAATGTAAGGCAAACGGACATGATGAACTGATGGAATAAGGTCAGCACAAAAAACAATCGTTCTGTCTTTGTATTTTATTTGAGGTAACATTTGTTTTTCGGTGTGTCCGTCCACAAAGCGCAAATCAAAAGGCAAAGAATCATTTTTTTGATTGCTAGAAAGGAGTTTTAATTGTCCACTTTCTTTTATAGGAATAATATTTTCTTTCAAAAAAGAGGCTTTTTCTCGTGGATTGGGTTCGATTGCCCAATTCCAATGTTCTGAATTTGACCAATATATCGCCTTATCAAAAACGGGAACAAGTTTGTTTTTTTCTCTTTTAATTGCTCCTCCACAATGGTCAAAATGCAAATGAGTAAGAAAAACATCTGTAATATCGGAAGTAGAAAAGCCTTTTTGTTTTAATGAGTTGCCTAAAGAATCATCGCCATGCAAATAAAAATGACCAGTAAATTTTTCATCTTGTTTGTTTCCTATTCCTGTATCGATAAGAATGAGTTTATTTCCGTCTTCTATCAAAAGGCAGCGCATTGCCCACGTACACATATTATTCTCGTCAGCAGGATTGAGTTTTTGCCACATCACTTTCGGTACAACGCCAAACATGGCACCACCATCTAGTTTGAAAAGTCCTGTATCTATTGAATGTAAAGTCATTTTTTTTGAGGTTTGAGTTAATACTGTAAATATAACCTAAAATAAGAGAGTTCAAAATAAATAGAAGTCAAATAAGGTTTTTACTCAAAAATTGCACTATTTCTAAAATAATTGTATTATTTAAAGTAGCTTTTGCTTAAATGTTAAATCTTTAAATAAAATCTATCTCTATTTACTGTATTGAGTATTTTTATAAAAATGTATAAAAAAACACATATTGTATTTTTATTTTTTGCAAAATATTTTTTAGTGTTGCAAATCAATTTACGACTAATACGTTTTTTTATGTTATTTTATCAATCATTTAATTTTCAAAAAAATGAAAAAATCAATGAATTTTTATGCGCCTATGTGGCTGCTAGTGCTTGGTTTGGCTTTTGGGCTTTGGGCGTGTGATAAACGCTCTGAAGGAGAACCGAAAATATTTGATCCTATTGGAGAAGTACATTTTGCCTTAGTAGATAGTAGTGCTAATAACATCTGCAAGACAAAAGAAAATAGCCCATATAATGTAGATGAAATTTATATAGTTATGCATGATGGCACTAGGGTAAG
Source organism: Flexibacter sp. CG_4_10_14_3_um_filter_32_15 (assembly GCA_002784125.1). Lineage (GTDB taxonomy): Bacteria > Bacteroidota > Bacteroidia > Cytophagales > Bernardetiaceae > Bernardetia. The sequence goes on along the minus strand of PFKD01000331.1, from coordinate 387 downwards.
TGACTTACGCTATTATACACCAAAACAAGGACAAAACGATTCTAACCATCCTGCTTATAAAGGGTTAGTATTTGCATCAGACTTTTTACATGCTCAAGCAGCATATAAGGGAAGTAAATACGCTGATAAGCCTTTCTATCTAGTATTAAATGAAGAAGATACAGACACTTTAATGTGGAAATCAGAAGAAGAATGGCTATTTCATAATGGAGAAAAAGCAGGGTTAGATACTATAGGAGGAAGCCCATATATGTTAGTTAAAGGTAATTTCTAAAACAAAAATAATCATGAAATAATATGAGTGACATTTATAAAATCTAAAATAGTCCTTTCCTAGCAACAGAGTTGCGTAACCTTTGTAGAATGATAATAAAAAATAAATTTCAA
>PFKD01000272.1 GCA_002784125.1 Flexibacter sp. CG_4_10_14_3_um_filter_32_15 | reverse complement strand
CTGATAGTTAAAGTGTGTTTAAACACACTGAAAGCAGTATAAAAAGTTTCGTGCGTTTACCCTAGTCTAAAACAATAAATAAATTATTTTTGTGGCTGCAAAATTACAGAACTTAGCCTAAAAAGTGGTACTAGATTCTAAAATCTTTGTTATTTAATCCTTAAAAATATCTTTTTTACTTATTTTACGTCCTCTATTATGAATATTCAGCTTTTTGACTTCGCAGCATCAGAAAATTTAGAACGTGCTTTTTCTATTCGTAGAATTGTTTTTATTGAAGGACAAGATGTTCCAGAAGAAGATGATTTTGATGGTTTGGATGAAATAGCAAAGCATATTTTGGCAGTAAATGAAAATAAAAAAGCCGTCGGAACGGCTCGTTTTAGAGTAACCGAAAAACACAAAGATAATTCTCCAAAAAAAATAAAATTAGAGCGTTTTGCTGTTTTGGAAGAGGAAAGAGGAAAAAAAATAGGACAAAAAATGGTAGAATTTGCCCTTGAGCAAATTCAAAAAAAAGAAGAGTTTAAAACCGTCGAAATGATTTATTTACATGCTCAACTTGCTGCTGTTTCGTTGTATGAGCGTTGTGGATTCAAAAAAGAAGGAGATATTTTTGAAGAAAGTGGGATTATGCACTACAAAATGACATATAAAGTTTAAATTAGGGATTGGAGAATGGGAATTAGGAAATGGGGAATGAATATTGGATATTAGGAATTGGATATTGACAAATACATATTTTTTTTGGCTCTTATCTGATATTGGATTGATAATAAACAAGTTTAGTATTTACCAAATTTTATTCTGTAAAAGTTGTTTTTTCCATAGCTCAGGGTTTGCAAACCCTGAGCTATGGAAAAAACGAAATAATATTTTGCTAATAAATGAATTAATCAAGTTATTATTACTATCAGTCCAAAACCTATTAAGAGCCTTTTTTTTAATATAAAATTTTGATTATGATAGTTCTTTATATTATTGGTGGAATAATTCTACTCTTTATTGTGCTTTATATTTTACTGGTCGTTTTTATAAATGTTCGTCGTCGTCGTTTACTTTTCAAAATAGGAGTTCATGAGGCTTTGAATGAATTTGTAAATACAAAAGAGTTTATGAGCGAAAGTAATTACATTGGGGGAGATAGAAAAAGAATGGTTGTACAATGTAAGCATACAAGATAATAGTATTTTTAATCCTACAGAAATATTCATTGCATCGATAAAATTACCTAGAAAAAAACCGAGATATAATAGTTCTACTTATATTTTGGCTTGTTCATTAGAAAAAAAAGACAGAAAGTGGGTTGTTACTGACCATGTAGATATGGAACAAAACACTATTGATACCTTAGAAAAAGAACACGACGTAAAAATAAAACGAAAGAAGTATTAGTATTTTTTGTAGCTTAATCAACCCTAAAAAACATCAATTCGACTCATTTTTACTTGAATAGAAAAGTAAGCTAGTTCTTCATTTTTTTCTGAAATTGTAAATTCAGTTTCTAACGGATTATTAGATTTTCTGACCATTTCTATAAAACCGATATTTCCTCCATAATGTCCATCTTGGCGAGTGGCACGTCTTTGAGAGCGATAAAAAATACGCAAATTTTTTGGATTGAGTGAGTTGATATGTTCGCAATGTTCTTTCATTTTTTTTATTTTACTTACCTTTATTTTGTTGGCAGCCGTAAAAATATAATGTGTTTCTGTTTTTTGTACGACAAACATTCCATAGCCTACTTCTCTTCTATCAGCTACTGAAAACTCTCTTTTTTCAGAATAATGATTGATATTCTGACCGAGTTCGATAATGATAGCAAAAAGGCGTTTACTGAGTAAATAATCGTCTTCGGCTTCACGCAATCGTTTTGCCATTGTCGCCAAAATAGTTTGAGACATTGCACCTTGATACATTAAAATAACGTCTTTGTGAGCTAAAGAAGGGTATAAATCAAGCATATTCAGTTATCAGTTACCAGTTATCAGTTACCAGTTAAATACTGTATCTGAATTCTGTAATTCGTAATTTTCCATTCTCCAATTTCCAAACTCCAATTTCTATTTATTAAAGTCTGATTCCGATGAGGGTAATATCATCTCTTTGTTTTTGATTTCCTTGATGACGAGCCAAATCTTCTTCTAAAATAGTTTTTTGTTCGCTCATATCAAAATCTGAATTCTGATTTAATAATTGATGTAAGCGTTTCGAACCGTATTTTGCACCTGCAATGTTGTTTTGGTCAGTCATTCCATCTGTAAAAAGATAGAGAGCATCTCCTTTTTTGGCAGTCATTTGAAGTTGAATAAACGGACGTTTTTTGCTTTTTCTCCAACCACCAATAGATTTTTTATCGCCTTTTAAGATATGTGATTCTCCTCTACTTACCCAAACGGCATGACGTTTTGCACCTGCAAAAACAATTTCTCTTTCTAGTGTATCTTCTTCTAAAGCATCAATTCTACAAAGAGAAACGTCCATTCCATCATCATTTCTTGATTCTTCTTGCTTTAAAGCATTTTTCAGACGAATATGTAATTCATCCAAAATCTTAGCAGGTTCAAGAACATTGGCTTCATTGATAATTTCATTCAATAATCTACTTCCAATCATAGACATAAATGCCCCCGGAACTCCGTGTCCTGTACAATCTACCGAAGCAATAAAAGTACGTCCTTCTATTTCTCTAAGCCAATAAAAATCTCCAGAAACCACATCTTTTGGTTTGAAAATCATAAAGGAATCATCAAAACTACTTTCAAGCATTTCATCGGTAGGCAAGATAGCTTGTTGAATAGTTTGAGCATAACGCAAACTATCCATAATACGAACACTACTCTCTTGAATAGTGTTTTTAGCTTGTCCTAATTCTGAATAATTTTGAATATTATCTAATGCTATCGAAACATAAGAAGCAAGACCTTTCAATAAAGTCAAATGACGGTCAGAATACGCATTTTTTTCTAAAGATTGTACAGTCAAAACACCAACAGGACGACCTTTGATAGCTAAAGGTAAATAAATAAGTGATTTTGGTATCGTAGTACCTACTGCAACCACTTCGCCAGCTACATATTTGGCGTATTCACTTTGTAAATCTCCCATTTTTACTTCTTTTTGGTTACGAATTGCCCAAGCAGAAAGCAATGTTTTATCTCTAGCTGCATTAAAATCATAATTTAATGGTTCTCTTTCCACAGAATAACCTCTAAATTCTATTAGATTCGTTTTTTCATTCAAAACACCAATTCCAAACCCTGGGGCATTCATCAAAATATTAACGTGTTGATACAGAACGGCTACCATTTGGTCAAAATCCAAAGTAGCTGTTACTTGTTGTCCAATATCTGAAAGTACACGTACATTTTGATACGAATTTTCGATTTCATTTCTTTGTTTTGAAAGGTCATCACGTTGTGCCATTACTTCGGCTTGTTTTTGTTTCAAAACAGCATTCATATCCAAAATCTGACGACTTTGATTAGAAATTTCATTATAAGCAATCTGTAATTTTTCTTTTTCTTCTTCTAGTTCGTTTGTTCTTTGATGCACTTCCATTGAAAGACGGCTTTTTTGCTTCTGCATTTCGCCATTTCTCCAAAACCAAAACGCAGCAATTGTACCAATAATAAACATAGCCAGCGCAATTCTGAACCAAATTGCTTCCCAATAGGGAGGGTTGATATAAATACGCAAAGTTGCACCACTTTCATTCCAATAACCATCACTATTAGCAGCTTTTACTCTCAAAATATACTCTCTTCCTTCAGGTAAATTTGTATAAGATGCTGCATGATTTCTGTACGACGTATAATGCCATTCTTCATCGAACCCTTCTAATTTATACATATAGACTGTTTTTTTAGGAAGACGGTAATTCAAGGCTACAAAATCAACAGAAAAACTATTTTGTCCATGAGAAAGTGTTATCATATCAGTTTGAGTAATATTTCTACTCAAAATACCTGTTCCGTCATTTGCACGAATATCTCTACCTAATATTTTCAGATTGGTCAAGTAAACAGGTGGAATATAACTATTGTCTTTAATGCTATCTGGATGAAAAACTGTAATTCCGTAAACTGTACCAAAAATAAGCTCGCCATCTTTTGTTTTTTCTACGGCATTGTGATTGAAACGATTGCTAGGAAGTCCATCATTTACATCATAATTTCTAAAAACCTGTGTATCAATATTAAATCTTGATAAACCTCGGTTTGTACTAATCCATAAATGACGGCTATTATCCTGTTCGATGGCATAAATTACACCATCAGGCAAACCATCTTTTTCGGTATAATGCGTAAAATTATCAGCTTCTTTGTGAAAACGATTTAAGCCTCCTCCGTGTGTTCCTGCCCAAATTACGCCAGTTTCATCTTCAAAAAGAGTAACAATATAACCGTTACTAAGTCCACCAGAATCATCATTTGCTTGATTGTAAGTAATAAAATCGTTGCTTTGTTTTCTAAAACGATTCAGTCCATTGCTTGTACCTACCCACAAAATACCATAACGGTCTTGTAATAATGCCCAAACTGAGTTATCACTCAATCCAGAGCCATCTCTTTCTGTGTATTTATTTACTTTTTCTGTTTTGTCTTTGATGGCATAGAGTCCATTATTTGTTCCTATCCAAATATCATTATAGGTATCTTGCATCATTGTCCAGATGCTATTATCGGCAAGTTGAGGGTCTGTCTTTGATTGTTTGTTAGCTAAATTTGTAAGGTCAAACGGAATAGCCTCCGAAGTAGAATTTCCTGCAAACCCAAGTGATTTGAGAGGATATTTATACAATCCATCTTGCAGTGTTCCTATCCAAATATTTCCTTTTTTGTCTTCTAAAAGGCTTAAAATATGTTTGTTTTTGAGTCCTATTTTATCGCCAATTTTGATAAGTTCCCACTGAGTTGATTCAGGTTTTGGCATATAGACATACAAACCGTTTTCTGTTCCTAGCCAAGTATTTCCTAAATAATCTTGCTCCAAAGTCCAAACTTCAGTTTGAAGATTATGTGCTACATATTGCAACGGAATTGGATAATTATAAAAAACTTCTTTTTCTTCGTCGTACTTATTGAGTCCATCATACGTTCCTATCCAAATAATACCACTTCTATCGTGATAAATAGTTTGTACAATATCATCACTTAATGAATACTGCTCGGCATCATTCTGACGAATATTGATAATTTGTCCTGTTTTTTGGATAAAACGATTGATTCCACCTCCATACGTCCCTATCCAAATATCTCCTTTTTGGTCTTGTGCTATTGTTTTGACAATATCATTGCTAAGTGTATTCCGATAACTTGTAGAAGAATATTTTTTTAATTCTTTTCTTTTTCTGTCTAATCTAAACGCACCTTCTTGTGTTCCTATCCAAAGATTATTTTGTTTGTCTTCAAAAAAAGTATAGACAGGAAATTGTGTAATTTGCTTTTCATTTAAAAAAACAGGAACAAAAGCTCTTCTGTGTCTATCTAGTTTATAAAGTCCATTTTCTGTTCCTACCCAAAATGTACTATCAGCATCTTCAAACAAAGCCAAAACAGGCACATCTAAAAGACCATTGTATTCTTGAGAATATTCAATACTATTATTGAGTTTATCATAAATTTTGATTCCATTTTCAGTTCCTATCCAAAGTATTCCACGACTATCTTGGAAAATACTTCTGACAGTACGCATATTTAGGTTCGAAATTTTATTTTCTTTAAGTCTATATTGAACAAAACGGTCTTGTGTAAAGTCATATTTATTGATTCCGTTTGTTGTTCCTACCCAAAGCACTCCATTATTATCTTGGTGTAAAGCTGTTACCATTCCAGCCGAAAGTGAAGAAGAATCTTCTACTATGTGTGTATAATTTTTGAATTCATAACCATCATAACGACTGAGTCCGTCGCCTGTTCCTATCCATAAAAAGCCACGAGTGTCCTGCAAAATAGCAGTAACATTATTTTGAGCTAAACCGTCATCAGAATTAAATGATTTGAAACGCAAGCCCATGATTGCTTGTGCTTGTTGAATTTGCTCTGCTTTTATTTGCTTAGAGGTAGTTTTTTGAGCAAAAACAGAAGAACTGTTTCCAAAAAATAAGACAATCAGAATAATTAGATAACCCACAAAAGGCAATGTAAAAAATGGAAGTGCAAAAACACTTTTATATAGGTTATATAAATTATTTTTGGTAAGATAATTCTTTACAGATAACAAAGAAGATAGAGGTTTCATAACTCAAATAATTAATTGCGTATTAGGCTTTTAGGAGATAGGATTTTTAGTTTTGTCTTTGCCTATACTTTTCAAACTTATAGCCACAAAAAAGCTATACAATCAAAACGGTCGGTAAATAATCTGAAATACTCGACGAAAGAATATCATCCAAAACCAAATTCACAACTATTTGTAACTTAGTATCTTTATTAAGCTCCATACACCAAAAAGGCAAGTTATTTGCTCTAATTTGCGTACAACATTGATATATACCAATTTACAAAAAAATACGTTCTCTAAATAAGTTTTAAGACAACTTAGTCATCAAAATTTTCGTATTTTTGAACTAATATAGTTCTTCTATTATTGCACTTATTTATTGCATTTATTTTATACTCAAGTTTATTCTAAGGTTTTATCCTGTTATCCTAAAGATATTTTATACTTCAAAATTTTTACTTCTATGAAAATTACATCAATCAAAAACTTACGCAGAGCATCAGCAATCATTGGATGTCTTTTAGTAATTACAGCTAGTTCTTGTGCTTCTTACAAAACATGTCCTACTTACGCAAAGAAAACTACTAAAACAGCTCAAAGTTCTGTAAATAGTTAATTTGTTTTTGTTATGGATATATTAGAAAAAGTTAGTCTTTTTTCTGAAAAATAAAAAATATTAGATTCCTACTTATTTTGTTGAAATAGGTAGGGATTTTTTGTATTTAGGGGAGATAAGGATGTAAAATTACTTATTGAGCTGCCAAACTAATCCCATATAAAAAGTTCTTCGTTGAAAATTATTGAAGTATTGGGTTTGATAATCAAATGAATACAAAGCATTTTGTTCATTTTTTCTATCCAAAATATTATTTACAGAAGCATAAACGACTAAGGCATATTTTCCAAAAGGAAAAAAACGATTGATATTCAAACTTAGGTTTTTATATGAATTGAGTTGTTGATTGTAAATGGTAGAGTTAAAGACAGGTTCATACGCATTTGTTTCATCTCTAAAAATTCCATTATCAATAGAAGTAAAATATGTTCCTGGACGGTCTATATAAAACAAAGCTGCCGTAAATAATTTAGGATTACTATAAGTAAGTGAAGCTTTAATGAAATAATTTAATTGATTTGATCCTTTTTGATACTTTTCATTGATTCTAACTTGTTGGTTAATAAAGGTATTACTTAAAGAATACTCTATTTTTTTGCTTAGGTTATGTTTAACAAAAACTTCAAAACCTGTGATTTTTGCCTTATCAAAAGTAATAGTTTCTGAATCTTGAAAATTTCCTGTTTCGTATTTGTGATAAACTGCCGTAGTAAACAAAACTTTTTTTGTAGAATAAGAATAATCTAAAGCAAATTGAAGACTCTGTAATAAAAAATAATTTGCATCAATAAAAGAAGGTGTTGAATAACTGTGATAACGTCCTCCACTCAAAATAAAATTGTTTTTCTTGTTGGGTTTATAATTAAATGACATTTGTGTACTCAAATAATACTCTTGATTTTTGGTAGGAATATTTGAACGAAAGCCAGAAGACATTGTCAATTCATCATTTATATTCCAATTTGAATAAAGATAGGCTTCTATATTCGTATTTTCTGATTGATGTTTATAAAAATAATTGGGGTCTTTTGGGGAATTTGCATAATAATATTCAGGAAGGCTGTCATTAAAATTATACTTCGAATAATCATACGAAATTCCTGTTTGAATAGAAGTTGATTTGAGAAGTAAATATTTATAATCTAAAGAAACATAACTTTGCATATTTTCTATTTGTGAAGATAGATTTCCAAAATTATAATCTTGTTTACTAAAATCTAATAATGTATTAATTTTAAAATTATAATTTTCTTCTTTTAAAGAATAATTATTAATAGAAAAAAAACGATTTTTTTGAGCGTCATTTTGTCCTTCATAAGCATACGAATTTCTAGTGGCGATATAAGATTCATCAATAAAATAACTAAATGAATTTATCGAACTTTTATTCGTTAAATTAGAATGAAAATTCAGACCAGCATCTTTTGTCGTAAAATCAATTAGATTTTCAATGCGTTTTTCGTTCACTTTCAGAAAAGCATCTGGAAATTGATAATTACCGTATGCTTGAATAAATGTATTTTCGCCTAATTTTCTAGAAATTAAACCTCCAATATTTGCCAAACTAACAGAGGCTTGAACGTGGTTATAAATTAGTTCATGATTTGTCTGTATTTCAATAAGTCCTGCACTTGTATTTCCGTAGGTAAGAGGTGGATTACTCGCATAAACGTATTGTTTGTCAATCATTTCAGCATTAAACAAACTAAAATTTCCTAAGCCGTTTATTTGTCCATTTCTGACAGGTTTGTAAATCGGAACGCCATTCAAAACTACACGAGAACGGTCAGAACTACTGCCTCTCAAAACAGGATTTGCCGATTCGTCGGTATTGGTAGAAGAGGGCAAAGCTGTAATGGCTTTGAGAGGGTCACCTGCCGCAATAGGATTGGTATAAATATCCATTTTCTCTAATTTTATAACCGAAAATTCTTCTGAAATTGGATTTCTGGCTGTAATAACCATTTGATTAAGAACATTTTCTTGTCCTTTCAAAATAATAAAAATACTATCTTTATCAAGTGATTTTTCTAAGTATATTTTATACGTTTTATAACCAATATAAGAAACCAATAAAGTATCAGGGTAAGTAAAAGAAGGAAGTAAAAAAAAACCATCAAAATCGGTAGTTGTTCCTTTATTTGGGAAACTGCTTGAATAGACATTAGCTGCAAAAACAGGTTGATTATCAGCATCAACTACTTTTCCTTTTATGGTATTTGTTTGAGCGAAACTGCTTATTTGAAAAATAAAAAACAAATTAAAAATTAACAAATATAATAATAATATTTTTTTTGAATACATTTTTTTTTAATTTATGTGAAAATAAGGAACTCTATTTTAAAATAAAGTTCCTTTGAGTAAGTCACAAAGTGAATACAAATAATGATTATTTTCCTACTAATTTTGTAGCCAACTGACTAATTACGTAGGAGTTGGGATAGGCTTCAATTCCCTCTTGGTAATATTTTTTGGCTTCTTCCCATTTTTCAGCTTTTATGTAGAGTTTTGTAAGCATTTCGTAGGCTTCTTCTTTTCCCCATGAAGGCAAATAAGGACTTTTTATGGATTGTTCGGGTAAAGAAACGGCTTTTAAAAGCAATTTTTCAGCTTTTTTTCCTCCTCCATATTGTTCTGGTGTATAATAATCATTGCTTGCTTGTACATAATAAGCACGGACATTTTTAGCATCTAATTTTTCAGCTTTTTGAGCATTACTTTCTACATTTTTAGAAATAAAAGGAGCTTTAACACCTGATTTGAATTGCATAGAAAAACTTTGAAGCATCGCTAAAAGTGCATAATCTTCAGAATTTTTGTTTTCCATATCTTCTAATAACTCAATGCCTTTATCTATCTGTTTTTCTGCATTGTCTTTATCTTGTGTTTTAAGATGATAAATAGCATTATAATAATGAAGATAAGACTGCCAGTAGAGAATTAAATTTTGTTTCTTTTCTTTATGGAGAGCGGTAAGTTGGTCATTTAAGTCTAAAAGAGCTTGGTTTTTTTGAGTCATCATTGTACTTACAAAAGTATCATAGATTTTCTTTTGAATATTAACCATCAAAGAATCTGATAAAACAGATTGACTCTGCAACTCATAGTCTTGCGCCTCTGCACTAAGTGCTTGAGAAGTATTAGCTTGACAAGCACAAGCAATAAATAATATAAATACAAAAAATATTTTTTTCATTTTAATGAATTTTTAAATTAGATAATAAGAATAAAAGACAAAACCATAAACCAAAATGTATATACCAATGTGATGAGTATAAATAATTATTATGTATCTGCTTGAAATTAGCTTTTCGCTCTACTTTTTGGAGAGAAACATAAGCTATCGTAAAATCAGAATAGAATGGATTAAATTCTATGGCTATTTGAATTAAAAAAGCATAATACAAATACTGTTGGTCAAAAAAATTATTTACATACTTATTGGAGACTTAGGAAAAGTGTATTTTTGAACAAACCTACTAAAAATTATGAGAAATTATACAGAATGCGAATAAGGAGTTAAATTAAAACTGTTTTTATTTTCTAATTACTTGATTTTCAACG
>PFKD01000018.1 GCA_002784125.1 Flexibacter sp. CG_4_10_14_3_um_filter_32_15 | reverse complement strand
TTCTTAAAAAAACGTATTTTAATTAGCTACGCTGACTTTTAGTTCTCTGTGTTCCTCTGTGAACTCTGTGTTTTAAAAAAAGTAGGGTAGAGTAACTATTTTTTCAACATTAATATCCAATATTTTTTAGAAAAAAAATCTTTTTAGCATAATTATGCTAAAAAGATTTTCTAGCTAAAGAAGTACAAATACTAAGGTAATTTGAAAAAACTAAAATTTAAAACTCATCATCTTCTGAGCTATAATCATCATACTCATCAAAATCAGTATCAAATTCATCAAAATCAGGGTCTAGATCTATATCTGAAAAATCATCATCTGAGTTGAAATGAATATCATCATCGTCATCATCATTATCTGGGCTTTTCATGCCCCAAGTAGTTGAAGATGTTTGATTAGAAAGTGAAGAAGGTTCTTCAATAGAAATTAAGTTTTCTTGAGAAAGGTAATTATTAAATAACATAAAAGTAGGCTTTTGAGTTTTTGATTGAAATAAATAAGATAAAATTATTAGTAAGATGAAAATAAGACTTATCTAATAATTTAGGGGAAATAACGATTAAAACAATTTGAATACAAGATTATTAAACAAATTTCAATTTACAAAGACGAATCTAAAACTAATGATAGAAAATTTTAATTTTTTTGTTTTCTATTGAAAAATTAAAAACCTCAAAAAGGAATCCGTATTAGTATTTGACTAGCAACTTAACTAAATGATTTTTAATAAAACGAATTTATATCTAATAAATTCATATTTTTATTCGTATTTTGCCTTGCTTATTCGTCTTTCACTAGACTTATTTGATTTAGACAAAATAGAAATTATCTGTAAAAGTAGTATTTATTTTATCTTCTCTTCTCTTCATTCTACTTTTTATTCTTTTTTTATAACGAATTTTATTATCGTGATTTTTGAGCTTACCATATTAGGTGCAAATGCTGCCATTCCTGCACACGGACGTTTTCCCACTTCTCAAGTATTGTGTATCCATCATAGATACTACTTGATTGATTGTGGGGAGGGAGCGCAGATACAACTATTTAGACACAAGATAAAAATAAATAAAATACATGCCATTTTTATAAGTCATCTTCATGGTGATCATTTTTTTGGACTTATGGGACTTTTAAATACTATGAATTTGCGTGGAAGAGCCGAGCCACTTTATTTACATGCTCCCAAAGGTTTACAGGAAATTATTATTTTGCAACTCAAATACTCATGTTCTATCCTAAATTATCCAATTCATTTTATAGAAACGAATCAAGAAGAATCAGTATTTTTATTCGAAGACGAAAAAGTAACGGTGCATACGATTCCTTTATTGCATAGGATTCCTTGTTGTGGGTTTTTATTTAGAGAAAAAGCAAAAGATAAAAATTTGATTAAAGAAAAAATTCCAACTGACTTGTCTATTGCTGGACGGATTGCATTAAAAAAAGGGGAAGATGTTGAATATAATAATCAAATTTTGAAAAACGAAGATTATACCTACCCACCAAACAAAAAACGAAGTTATGCTTTTTGTTCCGATACTGTTTATTTGCCTTCTCTGATAGAAATTATACAAGATGTAGATTTGCTTTATCACGAAGCTACTTTTACGAATGTACACGAAAAACGAGCAGCTCAAACCTTCCATTCAACAGGAGAACAAGCTGCACGAATTGCCAAACAAGCAAATGTAGGACAACTTATTTTAGGGCATTTTTCTACTCGTTATTATGATTTATCGCCACTTTTGGAAGAAGCTCAAGCTGTTTTTCCTAATTCTGCTTTAGCTATTGAAGGACAAACATTTCCTATAAACGAATAGGTTTTTAGGCAGAAAGGGAATAAAAAAACTTGAATCATTATTTATCAAATGGAAAAAACAGAAACCAACTCAATCAACTCCAAAAAACAAAATTTATATATTTTTTTGAGTGGATTATTTTTGACAAATGCTTTGATTGCAGAAGTAGTCGGAACGAAAATATTCTCATTAGAAACTACATTTGGGTTTAATCCTGCTCAAATAAAATTACCTATTTGGGACTCTCCCCTTGATTTTAATCTTACGGCTGGTGTTATGCTTTGGCCTGTGGTTTTCATAATGACAGATATTATAAATGAATATTATGGCAAAAAAGGAGTTCGCAAAATTTCGTTTCTTACGGCTGGTTTTATTGCATACTCTTTTTTTATGATTTGGGTAGTTACTGGACTTTCTCCTGCTGCTTTTTGGGTAGAAATTAATAATCCATTGGATATAAATACGGCTTTTAATCGTATTTTTTTGCAAAGCATGGGGATTATTATTGGTTCTCTGACGGCTTTTTTATTGGGACAAATCATTGATGTTGTGGCTTTTCAATGGCTTAGGAAATTTACAGGAAGTAAAAATCTTTGGTTACGTGCGACAGGTTCGACACTCATTTCTCAATTTATTGATAGTTTTGTCGTTCTTTTTATTGCATTTTACTTTTTTGGAAATCCAAAGTGGAGTTTTAATCAAGTCATTTCGGTAGGAATAATCAATTATATCTATAAATTTTCTATTGCTGTTTTGCTTACTCCAACACTTTATATTGTCCATTATTTGATAGATTCTTATTTGGGAAAATATACTGCTAATGAAATGATAGAAGAGGCGAGTAAGTCAGAATTATTCTAAGAAAAAAAGAAATTTGCAGCACTTTTTGACATAAGAACGTAAAGAAAATAAATTAAAATTTATAAAAATAACTCAAACCTTTTTTATGAAGTCTATTTTATTCTCTTTGCTTTTTATTGTTGTTGTTTTTAGTTCTTGTCAGCCTGTTCATTATATTCCCAACATGCATAACATACCTGTATTAACTCAAAAAGGAGAGGGTGCTATATCAGTAGGAATAAGTGGTGGCGGTTTACAACCAGTAAGTCAAATAAATTTACAAACGTCATATTTACTTACAAATCATTTTGCCTTAAAGACAACTAGTTCATTACATGACCTAGTAATTTCATCAAATGACAATATTGTGTCAAGAAGTAAAGCACAAAGACACCAACTTGGGTTTGGTTATCTATTTTCTGATCCCATAGGAAACTCTTCCAAAGATAATTATATAGGACACGTAGGAATTTGGGGAATAACAGGTATAGGAAACATAAACAATTATAGTGAAAGCCAAGGAGAACTATCAGCTAATATGTTTTTATTAGGAATAAATCCGACATTTAGTATTTCAAGAAATTTTTTTTCTGCCTCTCTATCTACAAAATTTTTTCATTTAAGATACAACAAAATAGAAGGAGATTTGTTATTTGGAGGAAATAATGAAATAGACTTTTTATCGCAAAGAAAAAATAACTTCATAGTAGAACCTGCACTAACAATGAGGGCAGGATTAAAAAAACTAAAATTTGTGTGGCAATTTTTATATAGCAATAATCTCAGTTATGGTAATGAGAGACAGCCTACACGTAATTTCAGTTTTGGATTGACATATAATTTTTTGACACGAAAAAAGAAGTTCCTGTAGATTTTTAAGAATTTCTCAAATATATCAAAAAAGCGCAGTAACTTGTATTCTACCAATATGAATAGCAGGAGTTTCTTCCGACTTTCTACCTTCATAAACGACACTCAACTGCAAACCATTAAAAAGTTTTTGTTGTAGGTTCAAATCCCAAGTTATGTTTTGACCTGCTCGTAAGGCTTCCAAAAGTTCGTAACTGACAGGTGTGTTATTCTCTCCTTCAAAATCAATATTCAAATATCGAAAACGAACATTAAAAACTCTATCGCCTACCTTTGAATAACGTAGCTCACTTCTAAACTCATTTATTTGTGCGTTTTCTGTGCCGAGTGTATTTTGTTTTTGCTCAAAACGGTAAGCTGTTGTCAGTCTGAAAGCCGTTATGGGTTGCCAAGCGAGTTCTGTTTGTGGACGAATGATAGACAAATTATAGGTTCTGTTTTCCAAAAAATCAGAGGCATTACTTCTATTTCCCGACAAAAAACTAGACTTTAGCGCCATCGTTTTTGAAAGGCTTACTCTAAAAACAGTTTCATAATCTTCTACATTTTTACTTTCAAATCCACCTGCTAAAAGATTTTTTTGTCGTGTATTTGTATAGCGAAATTCTCCTCCCCAACGTGGATTTGTTCGGTTCAAAAATAAGACATTTCGAAGTGAACTCTGCTCACTCAAAATATTTTCTTGGTTACGTTCTGCAAAAGGAATAAAACGTTTTGCAAACTCACTTTCAGTAGTTTTGACAGAATTTTGAACCGAAAAAACAACCGAAAAGAGTTGTAATGTTTTCTTTATAAACTTTGCTTTTTTCCATTTATTAGGAGGTGTAAGCGTAATTTTATAAATAAAATCCGTAGAAAATGCCGTTAAATAGGTGCTTGTTGGTGTAAAAATTTTGATATAATTTCGCTCATCTGGATTAATGGCCTCATAAAATTCTCCCAACTGCTGCACACCATCGTTATTATCATCTCGCCAAGTGTGCGTTCCTTGCGTTCCGTCGACTTGAATAAAAGTAAATTCCCTTGCTGGTTCTCGCCCCGTTACCGTCGAATACGTGAGTTCTTGACGGATAGCACGTTCAAAAAAATCACTTCGCCAGTCAATTCTGCCCATTAATGTTTCTGTATCATCTAATTTTAGCGTGTCCAAAAACTCTTGCTTGTATTCTAATTTTCTGTAAGTGGCATTCCAAGTCAGTTTTTGATTTGATTTTTCTCTCTCAAAATCTAGCGTTGCTTCTGCTCGTGCCGTTTGTGAGTTGGTATAAGATTGAATAACTCCATTTTTTGGTAAAAAATCTTCTCGTAAAGCATATTCAATTCTATAATTTGCTTTTTTGCTGCTATCTCCTTGAAAAAGATAAAATTTGTGTTGCTCGTAATTCATGAGCGACGAAGTAACCGAATCTTGTTTTCTAAACTCTTGTTTATCAACCGAATACGTATAAGCAGGAACAATATAATTATTTTGATATTGTAAATCGGCATCATAACGCAGCCAAGAAACAGTTTGAGGGTTTTCTAAAATAGAAACTTGACTATTTGGAATCGATGAAATAATAGAATTTTGAGAAGTCGTATTTGTGTTTAATTCATCAAAAGAACCAGCCGAATTATTCTGAAATTGTAATTGATTTTCTCCGTCTAAATAAAAACCATTCGTAGAAAGTTGAAATTTACCTACTTTTTTATTGAAAATAACTTTGTGTTGCTCTCCTGTAATGGCATTTTCTCGGTTTCTGTACGTAAAATTATACTCAAATTTGTTGCTTGTACTTTGTTCAATAATTGTAAAGGCTTGTAAAATTTGGTCTTGTCCTTTGGGAAGACTTCCAAAAAAGGTGGGCAGCGTCCAATCTCTATCAAATTCTATATTTCTAAAACGGTCTATGGGTTCAAAATCTTTGTTGTCTAATTCATAATCTATTCCGTAACTTAATTTGTAATTATTTTTGAACAAACCATTTTTAAAAGCCTTTTCTTTGGTATGAATTCCCACAAAAAAAGCATTTCCTTTGTCGTCTTGACTATCAATTTCTGAAAAAATATTTTTATCTCGTTTTGAAAAAGCTGCTTCTGCAAAAATACTTGTATGATTATTTGGAGAAAAATGAACGCCAGTATTTGTTAATTGCTTTGAGTTTGGCGCAGGTAATTGTCTAATTGGCGCATAATTTCCTTGATTAATGCCTACAAAAATATATTCTCTACCGTTTGCAATCGCTTCTCTAAGTTCATAATCGCCTTCATTTTGCCCTACTTCTGTAAAAGAAACAGTATAAAAAGTTTGATTTTCATCGTTTTGTGTAGCTCTTTCAAAAATAGTATAAAAAATATTATCAATTAATGTATCTTTTTTGATATATAAAATTTGATTGATAGAAAAATTTTCTACTTCTTCAGCACTTTCCACAACGGCAAGCGACAAACTATCGCCAATATTTTCTAAAAGCGTTTGCCTTTCCCGTGAAATATCAAAATTAATGGGTTGTTTTTCGTTATCGCTTTCAGAATAATTTTCTATAAAAACATTCCAAGAGGATTTTTTTAGTTTGGTAAGATTACTACTCTTATTTTTAGAAGTAAAATTTACACTTGCACCCAAATTTGAAATAGTACGATTATAAAACTGATTTGTATATTCAAATTCGACACGAACCCTAGAAAATTGCGTAATCACAACGTGAGGATTAAAAGTAATTTCGGCAGTATTGTAATCAATAATATAGTCGTAATTAAAACCACGCTGCAAAAGCTGACCATCTAAAAACACCTTTTCCGAACCTGCTTGAATGATAATAAAACGTTCATTATTTGCCCCAACTAAACGATAAGCACCCTGTACGCCTTCCTGAACAGGTAATTGATAACTCTGAAATTGTCCTTTTGCAGCAGCCAAGCCGATTTTTTGCCCAGTAGAAAAAGTAGAATCGATTTTAAAATTGGTCTGTAAAACTCCTCCCAAAACGTTTTTATAAAATCGTAGAAAATGTGGACTTTCCTTTCCTATTCCTTGTGTCAAAACTACATCACCTGCTGTAAGTGAAGCATTTTTATGACGAAGTTGTATCTGTATTCTATCAAATTGCTGGATTTGCTGCGTATTTCCTTCAGGTTGAAAAGGTACATTTTGGTCGGAAATAATGGCTGTCAGTTCTATCTCATCGGTCAGTTTTCCTTCTAATTGCAGATTTAGATTAGAATTTACAAAAACATCTTGCCGATTTCCCACCGAAACGCCACGAGTAATACTTCCTGCTTTTTGAAGATTTGAGCTAAAAAGTTCTTGACGTTCTTCTACAATTACATTATTTTTTTCTGCTTTTCTATCAACTGTATCAATAAAATTTTGCATTGCTGCCTGTTCGTATTCTTCCTGTGAACGCTTAAAAGTCCAGTTTTTGACCTTAAAAGGAATAGTTTGATACGAAATTTTGATAGAATCTAAACGAGTGTTTTGTAACTCATTTGAAATTGAATCAAACAAAATAATCTGTTTTTCAAAGTTATAAGTTGGCTTTATAGTTTTTATTTGATTTTGAGAAAGCTGAGGTTTTGTTTCTAAAACTTGAATAGAAATAGGAGGAAGAGAATCAATTTCTTTGAGCCAAAAAGCTGTGTAGGAATTGTTATTTTTACTGACTGCAATCCATTTTGTTTTTTGAGAGAATGAATTTAAAGAATCGATTGCAGTATCGTTTTTTTGAGTTTGGGCAAAAACGGTTTTTGTGGAAATAAACAGGAAAAGAAATAATAGGAAAAAGAGGAAACGCATTTTTCATTTTCTTGATTTGAGAGCTTTTTATTTATTTTGTTGAGAAATAAAAGGGTGGGTGTATTTGAATAATATTATCTTGCCTACTAAAACCTTGATGATAATATTCTACATCTTTGGGTTTTCTTTTTGTGATTGCTCTATTTGTTATTTTTCTATCAAAAAGAATATTTATAGCTTCAAATTCTTCTTCAAAATCAAAATGAATCTTCAAAATTCCATTGATTAGACCAATAAAAATTTGACTGTTTTTAAATTTCGTAGCTATTTCAGAAGTTTCATTTGACTTTAATTCTATGGAAAAAATATAGTTTTTATCTCTTATTCTACAAAAAATAATAGCATCACAAGCCTTATTCAAATTTGTTACTTCATTAAATAATTTTCCCAAGAATTTATTTTTTGGATGGTCTAATTTGAAAGCCAAAAAACATTCATCAATTCCTTTTATTGTAACCGAACGAAGTTGTTTTGAATCTATATTTTGTTCTTCTTCAATTTTGATCGATTTTTTTTCTTCATTAAAATCAATGCGTACTTCCTGACAAATAAGAGCTTGAAGAATCTTTTTTATATCTTCCATTAGTTAGATTTTAGATTTACTCTTTAGGTTTTCCTCTGTTCTTTTTTCTTCTTCTTTCTCTGCTGCTTTGTTTTCATCAGACTCTAAAAAAGTATAATAAATATCATCAGAGTGTTCATTGAGATTTGTAGTTACCAAATCAATAGAATCTATTTCAATCCTTACTTTTATGTTGTTGGTATCTTAATTGACACCAACAACAACAAACCACATTATGGTTTTCCTTTATATGGAGAAGCATTATAATAGGTCATTGCCTCTGGAAGCCATTTTTTTAGATTACTAATACGAGTAGAAGAACTTGGGTGTGTCGACAAAAATTCGGGTGGTGCTTGTCCTCCTGATTGTGCCGACATGCGCTGCCAAAAAGCAATCGATTCAGCAGGATTATAACCTGCCATGGCCATAAAAATAATCCCCAAACGGTCGGCTTCAGATTCTTGATCTCTTGAAAATTTCAAAAGCCCTACTTGTGTACCCATTCCAGCAGCTTGTAAAATTAACTGATTAGCAAGCGTTGGTTTTTGATTCATAAAAGCTGCACCAACAGACAAAACACCCTGTGCTGCCATTGATTGGCTCATTCGTTCGTTACCATGACTAGCCACAGCGTGAGCAACTTCGTGTCCCATTACTACACCTACACCTGTTGGGGTTTGGCAAATTGGCATAATTCCAGTATGAAAAATTACCTTTCCACCTGGCATACAAGAAGCATTTGCAGAAGCCTCTTCGACCAAATTATATTCCCATTGAAAGCCTTTTGTTATGTCAGATTGATTATTATCTTTTAAATATTTCTCGACGGCATATTGAATTCGCTGCCCTACATTTTGTACAATTTGTGCATCTTTTGTTCCTTTTACTACTTTTTGCTCACTAAGCATTTGACTATAGGCTTGAAAGCTCATAGTATTTATTTCAGAAGCTGGAAGTAAAATAAGTTGTTTTCGTCCTGTAAGTGGAGCTGTA
This sequence comes from Flexibacter sp. CG_4_10_14_3_um_filter_32_15, assembly GCA_002784125.1. GTDB lineage: Bacteria > Bacteroidota > Bacteroidia > Cytophagales > Bernardetiaceae > Bernardetia. The sequence continues at coordinate 1,650 of PFKD01000018.1, read as the reverse complement.
GTACAAGCAGTTACGAAGCAAAACAAGACAATGAATGATAAATAAGATAGTTTTTTCATAAAAAATGAAGTTTAAAAAGGGAATTGAAAATAGTGTGATGAGAAAATGAGTAAAACGTTAAATTTTGTTTTCAAACCTATTCTCAAAGGTAGAAAGTTTTATAAAACTTGTTTGTTGTTTTCAAAACACCTTTTTTTGTATAAAGTTTTGAGAAAGATTATTGAATACTAAGTTAGAAAGATAAATCAAAAAATAATGCCATTAAATTACGAATCTATTTTTATTGATTTAAAAACAGAGCAAAATGATGTTTTACATTTAAAAAGAATTTACCAAAAAGATAAAGAAGGTTCAGAATTACAAAATTTACCTTCCATTTTACTCATTCATGGAAGTGTTGAAAATGGTCGTATTTTTTATTCTGTAAATGGAAAAGGATTTGGAAGTTATTTAGCAGAAAATGGTTTTGATGTTTTTGTAGCAGACCTTAGAGGAAAAGGAGAAAGCAAACCCAATATTAGTTCTAAATCTAACTTTGGACAAACCGAATATATTTTGGAAGACTTACCAACTTTTGCCAATAAAGTAAGAGAAATAAAAGGACATTTTCCAGCCTATTGGGCGGCTCATTCGTGGGGTGGCGTAATGATTCCTCCTTTTATGTTGCGTTTTCCACAAGTGGCAGAGGCTGCAAAGAAAATGGTCTTTTTTGGAAGTAAAAGAAGAATAAGAACAAAAGGAGTAGAAAAAATACTAAAAATAGATTTTGTTTGGAATTTTTTGGGTAAAATTTCTAGTAAGACACTAGGCTATATGCCCACTACAAAATTTGGTTTTGGTTCAGACGATGAAAGTAGTGGATTTATAAAAGAATCTAATAAATGGATTTATGAAGATAAATGGATTTGTAAAGATGGATTTGATTATCAAAGTAGCTTCCAAAATCTCAAACAAAAAAATGGATATTTTCCTCCTACGCTTCATATTGCAGCAGCAAAAGATACTATTTTGGGAAACCCAAATGATGTAAAATTATTGAAAGAAGAAATAGACAATCAAAGTGATGAGCTTTGGCTTTTATCAAAATCAAATCAAAATCTACACGATTACGACCATAATAATATGCTAACTCACAAAGACGCAATCAATGACCATTTTCCAAAAATTTTGGAGTGGTTAAAATAGCTGATAGTTTCTAAACTGTCAGAGAAATAAGGTCATTACCAAAAATCAGACTGCCACAAAATATAATAAAAATACGTATTTTTGAATCAGATAATTTTAATTTATAGCGTTTAATTATGATTTAAATATCTGATTATCAATAATTTAATCCTTTTACTCATTGTAAAAGGTATCCCAAATTAAACCCACGAATTTATTCGTGGGAAAAAACTAATCGGCACTTAGTAACCGTTTTTAACGGTTTTTGTAGAACAAAACGGTTAAAACCGTTACAAAACGTATTCTTTTTCTTGCCCCCACAACTAAAGTTGTGCGTTAAATGGGATACCCTTTTGCAAAATAAAACACTTGTGAAGCCTTGAAAATAAACAAGTTATAAGAAAATTAATCTCTACAATTTATTGGAGACTTAGGAAAAGTTTCCCATTCCAGAAAATCGTTCTAATACGTTTTTTACTTGTTGTT
>PFKD01000345.1 GCA_002784125.1 Flexibacter sp. CG_4_10_14_3_um_filter_32_15 | reverse complement strand
GGTTACGTTGCGCTGCAACTGAAAATCAAATACTTAAAAATGTCACTCATGTTGATAAGAGTACAAATTTTTACAGTTAAAAAATGTTAAATAAAAAAATGTTAAATTTTTAGTCAATTTTAAAATTGTATAATTCAGTTTTTAAATTGACTTTTTTTTATTTTTTGTTTTTATTTTTTTTAGGCTAATAAATCAGACAGAAAAAAAAAAGGAAAAAAAATGAAAAAACTATAATTTCTTTTTTTTTCCTTTGTTTCCAAACCAACAGAATTACTTCTAAAATACTGTTCTTCAAAATAAAAAACTAGCTACGCAATTTTTTGAAGAATTTTTTTAATAACTCTTCACATTCTTGCGTCAAAATTTGATTTTCTATTTTTATTTTTTTTGGAAACAAATTTGAATTGGTAAGAACAGAGAAACCTCGTTGCAAATCATTTGCTCCATAATAAATCTCTGAAATTTGCGACCAAGCCAGCGCACCAGCACACATAACACAAGGTTCAAGCGTTACATAAAGCTTACAACCCGTCAAATACTTAAAATTTAGCGTATTGGCAGCCGAAGTAATGGCAATGAGTTCGGCGTGAGCAGTTATATCTTGTAGTTTTTCGGTCATATTATGCGCTCTAGCAATGATTTTTTGATTATGAACAACAACAGCACCTACAGGAATTTCGCCAGTTTCAAAACTTTTTTGAGCTTCCTTTAGAGCTTCTTGCATAAAAAAACTATGAGAAAAAGGTGTTAAAAAATTATTCATTTATTTTTTAAATTGCTTATGTAATTTTTATTAGTAAATTAGTTTAATTTTAACATAAATATCGTTTTGTTTATTCTCAATGATGTGGAAATTAATCGTTTATTTTTATTCATTCATCGAAAATAATGATTTGTTTACCGATGCAAAGTGGTTGTTTATGTAATTTGGCATTATTAATGATGTGCGTGATTTCATACAATGCATAAAATTTTGCTATGTAACTTTCATTTCTAATAAAACGTTGTTATATTTGTCTATATCAATCAATTATTACAGACACGGTACACTTCGTACTTCTTTTTAAAGCAATACCCACTACTAAGCCACGTTAAGAAGATGCAAACTAAAAGTAAATTAAGCAAAGAAAAAAAATCTAGTACTAAAAATACTAACTCTACTACTAAAAAAAGAAAGAGAAAAAAGAATTTTATTTCTTTAGAAGACCTATTACAAGCTAACGATAGTCAGCTCATTACACTTTACAAATCAGGCGATGACAATGCTTTTGCAGTTTTGTTAAATCGTCATAAAAATAGAATTTTTACCATTCTTATAACGATTGTAAAAGATACTTATATAGCTGAAGATTTGATGCAAGAAGCCTTCATAAAGGTAGTAGATACGATTCGTTTGGGCAAATACAATGAAGAAGGAAAATTTTTACCTTGGCTTTCTCGTATTGCTCACAACTTAGCCATAGATTACTTTAGAAAGCAAAAACGTTATCCTACCATTACTGTAGAAGACGGTAGTACAGTTTTTAATACTATAGAATTTACTCAAAAATCTTCTGAAGAAGCTCATATTGAGCAAGAGATTTGTGAGAATTTGAAAAAACATGTGCGTCAGTTGCCTGATGCTCAAAGAGAAGTATTGATTATGCGTCAGTATTTTAATATGAGCTTTCAAGAAATTGCAGATGCAACACACGTAAGTATAAATACTGCACTAGGAAGAATGCGTTATGCTCTTATCAATCTGAGAAAACTTATGGAGGCAAGTGAAGAAATTAATAATCAAGTTAATCCATCTTCGAAATAAGTGATTGAAAGAATTGGATACGAGCTTAAATCAGAACAACTCAAAAAACAAAGGTTATTCTATCTATATAAGCGAAAAAGCGTATGAAAAATTCAATTCTATCCAAAATTAATATGACATCGACGACTACTTCAACTAACAAAGAAACTGATTTTCAGCATCTTCAAAATATGGTAGTGCGTTATGTGTATCAAGAAACCTCATCAATAGAAAATTCAAAAGTAGAGTTACTACTTCAATCTAATGAAAAGCTAAATCAGTTTTTTTATGAAATTGTAAATCTAAAAAAACAAATGGATGACTGCCAAACAAGGCAAAAACCATCAAGTCAAATACTGGGTAAAATATTAAATTATTCTAAAAACTAGAATTTCAATTTTTATATTCAAGACATAACATAGATAAAAACCTTTGCTTAGTGGGTAGGCAAAGGTTTTTTTTGTGAAATCTGTTTTTTTTGTTTTTACTTAAAAGTTGTTTGAGAATAAGCATTTTTCCATAGAGTTAGGTTTGCAAACCCAATTCTATGGAAAAATAACACAGCCTTTCTTTAATCAAAAATCATTTTATTCCTATAATCAATTTCTCTCCTTCATACACTAAATCACCTTGACGGTTATTCCATTCTCTTACTTGTGCTGTTGAGAGATTGTACTTCTGAGCAATAGAAAAAAGAGTTTCTCCTTTTGCTACGCTGTGGTATGAATAATTTACTTGTGTTGTGGTTGTGGTACTTGTATTTTTGGTATCTTCTTTTTTTGATGTATCTGTGTTATTACCACTAGCCATTTTCAAAGCAGCTTCATTGACAATCATTTTCTTACCGACAGGAAGGTTAATCGTATTAATATCTAGTTTATTCCACTCTAAAAGGCGAGTATGAGGAACACCATATTTTTCACTTAATTTATAAATAATTTCATTTGGTTGAACAACGTGAAAATTTGAACCATAATAATCAAATGGATAGACAGTTGTTGTTTCTTCTGTAACCGTACTTGTAGTTTGAGGTTTAGAAACAAAAAGTGTATCGCCGATATTAATTGAGCCATTTGGAGCAGTTTTAGGATTCCAAGCTATCAATTCTTGACTTGTTACGCCATATTTTTGGGCAATTTTGCCAAGCATATCTTTTGCTTGAACTACATAAATTTCTGCTTTTGTTTGGGTCTCTTCGGTTTTGGTTTTTGTGCTATCTGTTTTCTTTTTGGAAACATAACCAAGAATAGGCGAACCTATTTCATCATAGCCTTCTTTTCCGATATTATCAGGATTTCCACCCATTGAAATAATATCTTCTCTACTAAGTTTTGAAGCATCAGTTTTACTAGAATTATCAGCAGTAGCTTCTGTTTTTTCATTACCTCCACTAATTGCTGGATCAGTCAGCATAGGGTCTCTAAATTCTGTTCCTCCTGTTGATGCGCCACTATTGTTATTATTTGTAGAGGAACTAGAGTTATTTTCTATGTTACTTCTAGAACCTGCTGGTACTGCCAAACTAGATTTAAGAATAATCTTGTCGCCCACATCGATATTATCTCCTGTAATAAATCCATTCCAACGGATTACGTCTTTTGGATTTAATTCATATTTTTTCGCAATCGACCAAAGTGTTTCATCTTTTTCTACAATATGATAATCTGCATTCTTTATGTTAATACTAGGCTGAACAGGACGAAAATCTTGTTGAGGAGTAGGCAAAAGTATGCCTGAAGAATCTATAAAGGTTACAAACTCTCCATTTTGATTCTTTTTTACTACAAGTTTATTATCTGAAGTAGCTGTTCCTACTTGTTTTTTGTCTTTTGTTTTTTCTGTAACTAAATTGCCATCATATACTTTATCTTCTTTAGAAATATTTGGTTGGCTAACAATTATCTTGTCCCCTATAGAAACTGTATAATCAGGTAAGTTATTCCATTCTTTTAGTTTTGACATCACTACATTGTATTTTTTAGAAATGTCATACAAACTTTCAGCTTCAACTACAGTATGATATTTTACTACATTGGTAGTAACTTTTGTATCTGTTTTAGGGTCTTTTTTTTCTGTAACAACAACATCATTGGTCTCTAAATCCTTTTCAAATTCAGTAAAAGAACCTTGTTCAGATTTATTAGAGTCATCAGAATTTGTTGTCGTCGAAGTATCGTCTTTGGTCTTTGTGGTTGTAGTTGTATTTTCTTTATCCATTCCAGCCAACTCTGTTTTTTTGAGTTCTTCCCATTCTGCCATTAGTTCTGGGTCGGCTGCTGTTTCTTCTTTTTCATTCTCTTCAAAAGTTGCTACAATTGGAGTAACATCTCGTACCTCAACAGGAATTCTTTTTGGTCTTTTGGTCTGAATCCATAAAACACGTCCCATTTTTACTTTATCTTCTTCATCCAAACGATTATATTTTAATAAATATTTATATCGCATTGCGTATTTTTGAGCCACATCCCAAAGTGTTTCATTAGGCATTAATACGTGTGTCGCTACATCTTTAGCTCGGTTTCCTTTTTCTTGGAGATAATAGACTTGTCCTGTTTTGATAGCATCAGTAGGTTTCATATCATTCCAATCCAAAAAATCAGTAACTTCTACGCCAGCAGCACGAGCCATTTCACTCAAAAAATTACCCGACAGAGCAACCATTCCTTTGCGTTCATTAATAGTAGCAAAAACATATTTTTTATCTTCTATGAGGCGTTCTTGTCTATCTACTATCTTTGGATAAATATCTTGTTCGATAACTAAAGTAGTATCTAAAGGAGAGTTTAAAAGATTGGGAGAGTAAATCGGAGCAGAAGCCCAAGAAAAAACAGGAATACTGCTTATAAAAAAAAACAAAAATGAAACCATTAGAGTTTGATTTCTATTGGAGTTTTTGAAAAAATAGTTTGAAAAATAATACTGCATAAGACTTAAATTTATAGTTTTATTTAGTGAATGGCTAAAGAGATAAGGTTATTTTTAAGGCTCTTATCTAATATTGGACTGATAATAAATAAGTATCGTGCTTACCAAATTTTATTCTGTAAAAGTCTTTTTTTTCATAGCACAGGGTTTGCAAACCCTGCGCTATAGAAAAAAACAAAATAATATTTTGTTAAGAGATGAATTAATCAAGTTTTATTGCTATCAGTCTAAAATCTATTAAGAGCCATTTTTAATTAAGAATGCTTTATTTAGGCAAAATCCGTTGAAAACAAATTGCCTATAAATCACCCCAAGATAAATTAATTGTAACAAAAATACTTTCAAAATTTAATGAAAAAAAATCAATTTACACAAAAAAGTACAAATGATATTCCATTTAATAACGAAAATCCTAAAAGTATAGTTGTTTTTGGGTCAGAATCTTCTGGAAAATCTACATTGACAAAGGAATTGGCAAGTTACTACAACGTTTTTTCAAATCCTGAATTTTCAAGATTATATTTAGATACAAAGATGAAGTATGCAAATTATGAAGACACAAACTCACTCACTTTTGATGATGTAGAACCGATTGCAATAGGGCAGCTCTGTAGCGAAAATCAAATAAAAAAACTCGCCTTTTCTCACAATCATTCTTTTTATATCTTAGATACAAATTTGCTTACTACTTATATTTATTCAAAATTTATTTATAAAAAAGTTCCTCTTTGGTTAGAAAAAGCTATTCAGAATCAGAGTTATTTGTATTATTTATTATTAGCACCAAATACAGAATGGGAATTTGATAAGCAGCGAGGAGGAAATAAAGGAAGAGAGTTTTTTTATAAAAAAATGAAAGAAGAATTAGAAAACCGAAATATTGAGTATTCTGAAATTAAAGAACTCAATGAAAAACGTTTGGAAGAGGCTATCGCAAAAATTAATTTTTTATTGAAATAGTATATGAAATAAGCGTGTTTATACGTTACAATTTCAGACTAAGTCTATGATTTATATACAATCTCTGTAAAGTCAATTTTGTTAATTACAATTAAAAATATACTTACTACCTATGAAATCTTTATTACGTTTTTTTCTCATTGTCTTTATTTTTATAGCTCTTGAGCAAAGTAGTTCTGCTCAGTGCCCTGCTACTTGTACAATTACTATCTCAACTGCGAACGGAAATTTGAATGGAAATTTTAATACAAACGGAGAGGTAGTTTGTATCATAGACGGAACATTTACAGGGAGTGTTAATTCAAATGGAACAACAACGATTTGTGTTTCTGATGGGGCTACATATAGTGGTGGAATTAATACAAACAACACAACTATTATCAATCGTGGAAATTGGACTTCTAGTATGAATTTACAAACTAATAGTTCGTTCTTAAACACAGGAACAGGAACGGTAAATATAGCAGGAGGAATTAATGTAGCTAATAATTGTAGTTTTATAAGTGATAATGAAAATACAGTAAGTATTAGTGGGACTCTAGGTAATGGTAATGGTGGTACAATACAGATAAATGGACCTGCAAATATTGCTGGAGCTATAAATGTAGGCAATAATTCAACGACTACTTTTGGTGGACAAACAAATATATCAGGAAATGTAACTAGTAGTGGACAGATTAATTTTAATGCAGATGCTACTATAAATGGGACTCTTAGTAATAATAGTGGGGCAGGGATTACAATTACTGATGCTATTGTTACAGTTACAGGAAATTTTATAAACGGTTCTAATGCAGGTTTGCAAGCAGGTGGAAGTTGTGGTAGGATCAATGTAGGTGAGTCAAGCACAAATAATAGCAATGGAAATGTAGGAACAAATAATATACAAATTGATATTTGTGATGCTACGGCAGATAAAGGACCACCTGACTATGGATTTGATAACCAAAGTGCTAATGCAAGTAACTTTGGTGATAATATTTCGTATTGTTTGTGTCCAACTCTCTTACCCATTACACTTACCAAATTTATTGCTAAAAAAGAAGACAACAATCGTGTTGCTATAAATTGGCAAACAGTTTGGGAAATGGATAATGAATATTTCTTGATAGAACGTTCTGTTTTTGGAACTGATTTTAATGTAATTGCACAAATTTTTCCTCAGAAAAATGATCAAGAATCTAATACAGAAAGAAATTACTCTTTTGTTGATAACTTGACCGATAATTCAGTTTCTACTTATTCTCAAAATTCAATCATCTATTATAGACTAAAACAAGTGGATACAAATGGTAATTTTTCTTATTCCCCTGTTGTTAGTGTGCGAGTAGAAAAGTTAACTAGTGAAACCATAAATGTTTTGTTTTTGCAAAACGAATGGAAATTTGAGTTACAAAATCCAGTTCAAGTAAAAGTTTATTCTAGCATTGGTGTTTTGAAAGGAATTTATGATTTAAATCAAAATCAACATATAATTTCGGCTTCAGTGTTGCCAAAAGGAATGTATATCTTACATGTCAAAGACAGTAAAACAGGAAAAATTACTATTTTGAAGACAATTAGGTAAGATGATATTTCTTTTTTTATTTTTTTACACTATTATTTTATTATAAAATTTTAATAAAAAAATAAGAGTTATATTTTTTTTAAACATTACTTCTTTACTAATTATATTTTTTAATAGAGTGCTTATCTTTAATTCTTGGTGGTGTAGTAAAATTATGTTTGGTGTTTTTTGGCTTGATACATCAAGCCTCTACATCATCTAAACATAGCAACTTGATTCATCAAATTTCATTTTTGATAAATGAATTCTTAAACCTCTTTTCTAAGTCTAGCTACAGGAATATTAAGTTGTTCTCTATATTTTGCAACTGTTCTTCTTGCAATTTGATAACCTCTAGCACGAAGTAGTTTTTCTAATTTGTCATCTGAATACGGTTTGCGTTTGCTTTCGTCTTCAATGAGTTCTTTCAAAATAGCTTTTACTTCTTTGCTACTCACATCTTCGCCTGAATCGGTCTGAATACTTTCTGAGAAGAAATATTTTAATGGAAAAACTCCAAAATCAGTCTGAACGGCTTTACTATTTGCTACCCTAGAAACTGTCGAAATATCCATTCCAATTTCATTTGCAATATCCTTCAAAATCATAGGACGAAGTTTTGAATCTTCTCCTTCCAAAAAAAATTCTCTTTGATATTCCATAATGGCACTCATTGTTTTTAATAATGTATGCTGACGTTGTTTGATAGCGTCAATAAACCATTTTGCAGCATCTAGTTTTTGTTTTACAAAAGAAACTTCTTGTTTTAGTTTTTTATCTTTTTTATCACTTTTATCATAACTATCTAACATATTTGTATAATTTCTACTAATATGAAGTTGAGGAGCATTCCTAGAATTAAGTGATAGTTCTAAGTCGCCACTATTGTACTTTATCGTAAAATCTGGAATTACATACTGTACTTTTACCATTCCAGAACCCGAACCACCAGGTTTTGGATTTAATTTCAAAATGACATTCATTGCTGCTCTTAATTCATCTTCCGAAAGATTGAGTTTGCGCTGAATTTTCTTAAAGTGTTTTTTCTTAAACTCTTCAAAACACATCGAAATAATATGAATGGCATCTTCTAAAACTTTAAATTCTCCTTTATTTTCCTCTGTCAGAGGTTCGTCTTCTTTTTTTACTCTTTCTTGTCTTTTGAGTTGAATTAATAAACATTCTTGTAAATCTCTAGCTCCAATTCCTGCTGGGTCAAATTGCTGAATTCTGCGTAATAATTTTTCTATTTCAGATCTATCAGTTTGAATATTTTGTATAAATGCAAGGTCATTGACTATCGCATCCAAATCTCTTCGGATATATCCATCATCATCAATACTTCCAATAAGTTGCATTCCAATAGTGTGCACACGCTCATCCAAACGCAGATAACCAAGCTGGCGAGTAAGTTCATCAATCAATGAAGTCATCGAAGAAATAGGCATATCTCTATCTTCTTCTTGATAATTTCCATCGCCTTGCATTTTATAACCAGCGACATCATCTTGGCTTAAATAGTCATTGATATTTATATCCGAATTCGAATCTTGAAGAGATTCTAATGACGTTTCAGAATAGTCCATTTCGTCATAATCGTCGCTATTATCGTCTTCTTTTTCTTTCTCTTTTTCTCTGCCTTCTTCTAAAGCAGGATTACTTTCTAGTTCCTCCTCAACTCTTGAGTCTAATTCTGCTGTCGGAATTTGTAACAATTTTATAAACTGTATCTGTTGAGGTGATAATTTCTGATTAAGTGATTGTCTTATTGTTAATTTTTGCATAGGAAAAGGATAGTTGAAAAAGTGAATGTACTAAATCAAATGATTTATAAATATTTTTAGTAATTACTTGTAACTTCAAACGTGATTATAAGTAATGAAAAGTCTTTTTTAGGTAGAATTTTTAATTCTATTTTCTTTTAATAGAATTGAATTTTACTCTATATGTTCTATAAACGGAAAAAATGCAAAGTCGTTTACATAAATTTAAAATTTTTTCTTCTTTTTTCAAAATTGGAACGGATTTTATGGTAATTTTTTGTTTTTTAAACTAAAAAACAACCCATTTCACAGTTTATAACATAAAAGCTAGATTACAATTTGCTACTTTTGCCAAATGAAATTACCCAAAATTGATAAAACTATCCTCGTTCATTTGGCTCTTTTTGCTGTTGCACTTATTTATGGTGCAAACTATACGATTGCAAAAGAAGTAATGCCACTTTATATTTCTCCTTCGGCTACGATTTTGATGCGTGTTTTGGGAGCAAGTGTTTTATTTTGGATTTTGGTAGGAGGAAAACGCCTTGTTTTATCAAATAATAGAGAAAAAGCAATTTTATTACTAAGCGCAATTTTTGGAGTGGTTGTCAATCAACTTTTATTTTTTGAAGGATTAGCACGAACGACACCTATTAATGCAGCCTTGATTATGACCACAACGCCTTTGCTTGTTTTGGTCGTTTCGGCAATTAGTGGAGGAGAAAAGTTTACGTTTCTGAAAGGCTTAGGAGTTGGTTTGGGGCTTTTGGGCGCAGCGATGTTGATTAGTAGCAAAACTGTGGCAAATGATTCTAGTTTTTCTTTTGCTTTTGATTTTAATTTGGGAGATTTATTTATTCTTCTCAATGCCACTTCTTATGCTATTTATTTAGTAATTGCAAAACCACTTTTGAAGAAATATTCTGCTTTATCTATCAGTAAATGGCTTTTTACACTTGCTTTGCCTTTTGTTTTACCTTTTGGTTTTTCAGATTTAGGAACGACTAATTTTGTAGAAATGCCAACCGAAATTTATGCAGGAATTGGTTATATCGTTCTTTTTACTACGTTTCTTGCTTATTTACTGAATGCGTGGGCATTGCGAAGTGTGTCCTCTAGTGTGGTCGGAATTTATATTTATTTGCAGCCTGTTTTGGCTACTTTTATAGCTATTGCGTTAGATAAAGATTCACTCACTCCTACAAAAATGATGTGGGCTGCGTGTATATTTTTAGGCGTTTTTTTGGTCAGTAGAACTAAAAAGGAAACTAAAAAAGCCTAATTATTTCAAATTAATATTGAAATAATTAGACTTTCAAAAACTTTATTCAGAGTCTTTTAAGTAAATGGACACCTACCAAAGCAGCGAAGCTAATTTAAAATGGATAATTGATAATTACATTAAAAAATAAGATGCATTAATTTCAACATGAGTGACATTTTTAAGTATTTGATTTTCAGTTGCAGCGCAACGTAACCTTTGTAGAACCTCAAAAATGAACTTTATTAGAGC